>CANJKY010000331.1 GCA_947474875.1 Gemmataceae bacterium | reverse complement strand
ACGAAGGACGAGGTGCGGGCGGCCCACCGGGCCATCCTGGAGGCGGCGAACTCGAAGATCAGCTCGGCGGCGAAGAGCAACGAGGGGATGCTGACGGCGAAGGGGGCCAGCTTCGGCCTGCCGCCGACCGAGGTGTACACCTGGAACTGGCCGGACGCCGGCCAACTGCCCGCCACCCCGTCCCCGCTGCCGCTCATGGACCGGCTGGTGAAGGTGGTGGCCGAGCGGGAACTGGCCGTCCGCCAGGCCGAGATCGAGGCGACGAACGCCAAGAACGAACTGGCCGCGCTGTCGGCCGAGAAGAAGCGGTACAGCGACACCATCATCGACTACAGCAAGAAGCTGGACGCCGCCCTCAAGGACCTGGCCGACGCCAAGGCCGCCGTCGAGAAGGACAAGGGGACGGCGATCGCCAAGCTGGAAGCCCTGGGCGAGGACTTCCGCAAGGAGAAGACCCGCGTGGGGGTGGCCGTCGAGGAGGCGGAACTCCAGAACAAGAAACTGGAAGAGCAGAAGGCGGCGCTGGCCGCGCGGGTGGACCGACTGACCGCCCGGGACGTGGAGCTGAGCGAGCAGAAGGCCGGGGCGTTCCCGTTCAACCCGCCGCACGGCGAGATCCTGGCCCGGCCGAACGGCGGCAAGATGGTGGACATCAGCATCGGCTCGGCGGCGAACGTGAAGGCGGGCCAGACGTTCAAGGTGCAGCCGGCCAGCACCCGTACCGAGGGGCTGGGGGCGCGGCGGAAGCAGACGTACGACCAGCGGGGCAACCTGGTGGTGTCCGACGAGCTGATGTCCAAGGGGTCGGTCGAGGTGGTGAAGGTGCTCGGGCCGAACCTGTCGTCCGCCCGCATCACCGAGGAGACGGACGAGATCCGCGACGGCATCCTGAAGGGCGACCTGCTGTACAACCCGCTGTTCAAGAAGGGGGCGTCCGACCACGTGGTGCTGTACGGCATCTTCGACATCAACGCCGACGGCATCGACGACATCCGGGACGTGGCCCAGCAGCTGCAGCGGCGGGGGGTGATCGTGGACGGCTACTACGACCTAAGCACCCGCAAGTGGGAGAGCCTGGACGTGAAGAACGCCAAGCCCGGCCCGACCCAGACCACCACCTACGCGGTGAAGGGGTGGCTGCCCGACCCGAGGTCCGAGTCGTACGTGGCGGCGTCCATGGCCGACGTGCTAGCGTCCATCGACGCGGCCGGCGAGGAGGCCAAGAGGAAGGGCATCCAGGAGATCCGGGCGATCAAGTTCTTCCCGGAGATCGGGCTGACGCTCAGCCCGAAGATCGACGACGCGACGGTCAACCAGGCGGCCATCAAGTACACCCGCGACGTGCCCAAGCCGGCGGACAAGTAACGGGAAGGCCGCTCGCGGCTCTGCCATGAAAGAAACCGGCCGGGTTGGTGTTCACGTTGAAGAGTGAACTCCAACCCGGCCGTTTCTTTCGTGGCTCCGGCGGCCCGCCGGTGTGTCTTTTCGTCCGTGGTTGGGGAGAATCACCACCGGCGGGCCGCCGATGCCACGTAATCAGGCCACCCTGACCACCGCCGGCGCCTCCGCTTTCCCGGCCTTCCGCGCTTTCTGCAGCCCGAACAGGATGGCGTAGGCGATGACCGCCAGGCACAGGATGATGAGCACCGTCATACATCCGAGCACGCCCAAGGCGGTGATCATCTGCGGGCGGGGAGGGCCGGATCTGGTTCGCGGCGGGTCGGGCAGGGTGGTCTTCCGCGGGGGGGGCGGCGGCAACGGGGCTTTCTGAACCGGCTTCTTGCCCAGCGGCGGCAGGTCGGGCGGGGCCGACGACCGCGGCCGCGGGCCGAACGTCGGCACTTCGGGCGATGGGGACTTCGGCACCACACTCGCCACCGGCAACTCGTCTTCCAGCGCCGCGGACACCGGCGGAGGAGGCAGGGGCGGCGGTTGGTCCACCCGGCCGAGCGGTTGAAGCGTGAGCGGCTCGTCACCCGCAGCCATCGGCTGCGTCTGCCCGGCCAGGATGTCCCGGCCGCACTGACGGCACCGCTCGGTCGCCTGCCCCTTGGCCGACTCGTCGGCCAGGATCAGGTCGCACAACAGGCAGCGGAGTTGCGGGTCGGACACGGCAATCTCTCGGGCGGGGTGCAGACACTTCCCATCTTAGAAGGCCGGGCGAAACCCGCCGGGGGTGAAATGACCGCGGCGCCAGGTGATGCTAGGCCCGGTGGTCGGGCGTCCAGCCGCTAGTTCGCCGCCGCTCACTGCACCGGCGGCAGCACCTCGCCGAACAGTACGCCCTTCAACTGCTCACCCTGCGGGGTGCTCCAGTCCTGGGCGAGTTCGGCCATCAGCGTGTTGGTGGCGGTCAGCACCACCCCCTCGGCCTGCATCCGCCACCGGCTGGTGTCCTCGCTCAGCTCGTAGGGCGACCCGCCGGCGTCCAGCACCACCTGCACGTTGTACCCCGCCCGCACCGCGCTGATGGCCGGGAACACCACGCACACGTCGGTGGTCACCCCCGCCAGGATCAGGTTCTTCCGACCGGTGGCCTTCACCGCGGCCGCGAAGTTCGGGTCGTCCCAGGCGTTCACGATGCCCGCCCGCTTCACCCGTGCGGCATACTCCGTCGGCAGCAGGGCGGCCAACTCCGGCAGCAGTGGCCCCTGGAACAGCGTCTCCTGCGAGCTGGTGAGCACCGTCGGCAGGCCGAACACCTTCGCCGTCTTCGCCAGCGCCAGGGTGTTCGCCGTCACCCGCTCAAGTGGCAGGTTCCGGATCAGCTTCATGGTGCCCACCTGGTGGTCGACGAGCAGCAGGGCGGAGTCGGACGGTTTGAACGTCGGGAAGTTGGTCGCCATTTCACGCTCCTGGGGTGACGCCGGACAGCCCGGCTGGCGATCTATAGCCGGGCCGGGGGCGGGCGGTTACACTCGGGCACCCGGAAGTGCCCAACCCGCCGGAGCGACGACTTGGCCGACTACTCCGCCGCCACCTCCCCGTGCGTGATGGACGAGAACTGCGCCCTCCGCCGCACGTTCGACCTGATCGCCGACCGGTGGACGCCGACGGTGCTGTTCACCCTGTCGTTCGGGCCCAAGCGGTACAGCGAGCTACAGAAGGCGATCCCGGACATCTCGAAGAAGATGCTGACGCAGACGCTGCGGGAGGGCGGGCGGAACGGGCTGGTGGAGCGGGCCGGGGACGCCGCCCGCGGCGAGTACCGGCTGACCGAGCTGGGGCGGAAGGTGCTGGAGCCGGTCCTGCGGCTGGCCGACTGGGCTCAGGCGAACGAGGCGGTTCTGGGCGAGGTGGCCGCCCGGCGGCGGGCGGCCCTGCGGGCGGAGAAGGGCGGGGGGTGAGCCGCCCGGCCTCGTCACACCTTCGTCTTGAAGTAGTCGAGCGTCCGCTTCAGCCCTTCCTCGCGGCCGATCTTCGGCTCCCACCCGAGCAGCTTTCTCGCCAGGGTGATGTCCGGCTTCCGCTGCTTCGGGTCGTCCGGCGGCAGCGGCTTGTACACGATCTGGCTCTTGCTGCCGGTCAGCCGCAGGATCTCGTCGGCGAACTGCTTGATGGTGATCTCGGCCGGGTTGCCGATGTTCACCGGCAGGTGGTAGTCGGCGAACAGCAGGCGGTAGATGCCGTCCACCAGGTCGGTGGCGTAGCAGAAGCTGCGGGTCTGCTGCCCCTCGCCGTACACGGTGATCGGCTCGCCGCGGAGGGCCTGGCCGACGAAGTTGGGCAGCACCCGCCCGTCGTCCAGCCGCATCCGCGGGCCGTAGGTGTTGAAGATGCGGATGATGTGCGTGTTCACCCCGTGCTCGCGGTGGTACGCCATGGTCATCGCCTCGGCGAACCGCTTGGCCTCGTCGTACATGCTCCGCTCGCCCACCGGGTTCACGTTCCCCCAGTAGTCCTCCGTCTGCGGGTGGACGTGCGGATCGCCGTACACCTCGGACGTGGACGCCAGCAGGAAGCGGGCGCCGTGCGCTTTCGCAATGCCGAGCGCCACGTGCGTGCCGAGCGACCCGATCTTGAGCGTCTGGATCGGACTCTTGTAGTAGTCCACCGGGCTGGCCGGGCTGGCGAAGTGCAGCACGTTGTCGATCAGCCCGTCCACGTACAGCGGGGTGCTGGCGTCGTGCACGATGACGCGGAACTTCGGGTTCGCCCGCAGGTGCTGGATGTTCGCCGGCCGGCCGGTGATGAAGTTGTCCACGCACAGCACTTCGTGCCCTTCGGCCAGGAACCGGTCGCACAGGTGCGACCCGAGGAACCCGGCCCCGCCCGTAATCAGTGTCCGCACGACGTCGCTCCGGAATCGGTGGGAATGAGAGAAAGCTAGGACGCGGACGGCCGGTCGGCCCGCCTTGTTCCGCGGCGGCGGGGTGACTACCATCTCTCAGTCCCCGTTCATCCATGCCGAGGCCCGACCGCCGATGGCCGACCCGTCCGTGTTCCGCCGCCCGATGACCCTCACCCTGGCGGTGGGGGCGGCGGTGCTGGCCGCGTTCCTGCCGCTGGTCCCCGAGCCGTACCGGGCGTTCAACGTCGCCCTGTTCGGGGCGGTCGGGCTGTTCGCCGCCGGGCGGGTCGGGCTCTGGCCGGCGGTGGCCGTCACCCTCGGGGCGAAGCTCACCTCGGACGTGATGAACTACGCCGCCCACGGCCAGGATGCGAACTACCTGCCCATGTGGGAGGTGGTGCTGTGCTTCGCCGTGTACCCGCTGTGCGGGCGGTTCCTCCGCCGCACCGAGAACCCGCTGGCCGTCGGCGGGGCGGCGGTGCTGGGCAGCGGGCTGTTCTTCCTCGTCACCAACTTCGGGTCGTGGGTGCGGCAGTCCCTGCCGTACCCGTACACCCTCGACGGGCTGGTGCAGTGCTACACGGAAGGGCTGCCGTTCTATCGCGGTACGTTCCTGGGCGACGTGGGCGGGGCGCTCGTCCTGTTCGCCACCCACGCCGTCCTCAGCCGGGTGCTGTTCCCGGCCGAGCGGGTGATGGTGCCGGCGGCCATCCCCGTCACCACCGACCGGAGTTGACCCATGCTCTGGGCCGCCTGGATCGAGTACACCCCGGACGCGGCGAAGGTGGCGGAGGTCCGCCCGAAGCACCGCGAGTACGAGGCGAAGCTGCTGGCCGAGGGCAAGCTGGCGCTCGGCGGGCCGCTCACCGACAACTTCGGCGCGCTCATCGTGTACGAGGCGGAGTCGAAGGAGGCGGCCGAGGAACTGCTGCGGGCCGACCCGTTCCACACGTCCGGCGTGTTCGTGAAGTGGCAGATCCGCCCGTGGAAGGTGGTGTTCAGCAACCCGGCGCTGGTGTCCTGAGTGTTCTGCTCGCTCCGCGAGGGGTCTT
>CANJKY010000330.1 GCA_947474875.1 Gemmataceae bacterium | reverse complement strand
CTGGCGGCCGAAGTCGTCGATCAGGAACACCCCGCCGTTCGCCTTGAAGTGGATGGGCGCCTGGTAGAAGTTGGCCTCGCGGTTGAACCGCAGGTCGAGCATGTCGAGGGTCAGTTCGCCGCCGACCACGATCACCGGCCGGCGGATGCGGACCCACCGCTGGTCCACCGCCCCGTCGGACAGCAGCCGGCGGACGGCCGCGTCCCCGTCGTCCCCGTACTCGGTCGGGGTGTCGTCCACCTGGTGCAGGGACGGGTCGTACAGGGTGACCACGTTGCCGTCGGCGACGAACGCGTGCGGCACGAAGATGGACCCGCCGACCGAGTTCATGTACTCGCCGATGCTGCGGGCGATGGCCGTCTTGCCGTTCCCCGGCGGGCCGTAGATGAACACGCTGCGGCCGGAGATGATGGCCGGGCCGATGGCGTTGAACAGCTCCTCCTTGATGACCAGGTGGCGGAACGGAGTCTTCAGCACCTCCGGGTAGCAGTTCAGCCCGGTCACCGTCTGGCGGTAGCACTGCTCGACGTAGTCCTCCAGCGGCACCGGGGCCGGGCCGACGTACGCGCACTGCTTCATCAGCTCGTTCGCCCGGCCGCGGCCGAAGTCGGTCAGGCTGTACTTGTAGCTCACCTCGCCGACCAGGTCGCCGCCGTCCACCTGGATGCACTTCTCCGCCTTCAGGAACTGGAGCGGCTCGCGGATGATCTTGAACGGCAGGCACAGGAACTTGGCCAGGTCGCGGCCGACCTGCGGCCCGCGGACGTAGATGGTCCGCATGATCATGTCGGCCACGAACGCGGCAGACAGGCCGGCGTCCTTGAGCGTTTCCGGGTTGGCCGGCGCCTCGGGCGCCGGGTTGGCGTCCCACTCGCCCACCGGCTGACGTTGCAGCAGTGCCATCGGCCTCGCTCCGCGGGGAAACTCAGGGGTGTCGAACCATAGCTCACGGGCGGGCGGCCGGCCTACTTCCGCCACTTGCCGCTGCTCAGGATGATGGCCAGGCACACCACCCCGACGCCGACGGCCAGCAGCACCACGTTGTCGGCGGTGCGGAACGCCTTCGTCCAGTACTCCCAGAACCCGCTGGAGTACGACTCGGCGAATAGGGGGAGGGGCGTGCTCATGGTGCGGTCCCAGGGTGAGCCGGATGGTCAACGGCCCGGAGCGGGCGGCGGAAGAGTCCGCCGCCCGCTCCGGGCGCTCGCTTCGGGTTGGCGGTCGGCCGCCGGGTTAGCGGGTGATGACGCCGGTGCCGACCGGGGCGCCGCCGCCGGCCGGGATGCCGCCGGTGCCGCCGCCCGACACCCCGATGGTGTTCGTCGCCTGCCCGCCACCGATGCCCTGCACCTGCCCGCCGACCGACCCCTGTAGGGTGCTGCGGTACTGCAGGTTCAGCCCGCGCATGGCGTTGGCCGGGCCGGCCGCGTTGGTGCCCGGGTCGGCGATGTCGATGGACACCACCTCGAACGCCGCCCCGCGGGTGTTCGGCCGGGTGTTCAGGTAGCTGAGCACCGCCTGCGCCCGCTTCTGGTCCAGTTCGGTGCGAACCTGCACCGTCTTCTCCGGGGCGGCCGGGTCGTACGGCACGTCGGCCGAAGTCTGCACGAACACCCGCGGGTCCGGGGCGGGCATCTTGCGGGCGTGTCGGTCGAGCTTGTCCCGCCCGACCCCGTTCAGCCGGTCGGTGCCGGATTCGAAGTCCAGGTTGTTCACCACCCCGTCCAGCACCTTGGCGTTGTTCATCTGCACCTCGAACGGGTGCAGCACGCTCTCCCGGGCCGGGTAGCTGTACCGCTGCGGCCAGCTGTTGTTCCCGTTCAGGTCCTGGAACTTGGACTGCAGGCTGGGCCGCTCGCCGCTCGCACACCCGCCCAGCAGCCCGCCCATCACCACCGCCGCCGCGGCGACGGAAATCTTCCTGGTCATCGCATCTCTCCTCCGTGAAAGGTTGCTGGGCATCCTGCCCCGCTCACCGGGCATCTACACTTTCGGCAGATTCGCTACTTGCTCAACAGGTTCTTCTGAATCTGGATGGCGGCCGGCCCGACCAGCACCACGAAGATGGCCGGGAAGATGAACATGACCAGCGGGAAGATGAGCTTCACCGCCGTCTTCGCCGCCTTCTCCTCGGCCAACTGCCGCCGCCGCGTCCGCATACTGTCCGACTGCACCCGCAGGGCCTGCGCGATGCTCGCCCCGAACCGGTCGGCCTGGATGAGGATGGCGGCCAGGCTCTTCACGTCGTCCACCCCGGTCCGCACCCCCAGGTCGTGCAGCACCTCCCGCCGCGGCCGGCCCATCTGCAACTGTAGGTTGGCCAGGGCCAGTTCCTCGCACATCACCTTGGCGTGCCCCTTCATCTCGTCCGTCACCTTCCGCATGGCCGCGTCCAGCCCGAGGCCGGACTCGACGCACACCACCAGCAGGTCGAGCGCGTCCGGCAGGGTCATGAAGATCTGCTGCTTGCGGTCGCTGATGAGCATCCACAGGGCGATCTGCGGCAGGTAGAACCCGGCGCACGCGGCCAGCCCGATCTTCCACAAGGCGGACAGGGTGAACCCGTACACCGCCAGGCAGGCGACGATGGCCGGCACGAGCATGGCGGCCAGGCACACCACCCGCAGACCGAGGTACACGGTCGGGGCGGACTCGCTGCGGAACCCGGCGTTCGCCAGTTTCACCCGCAGGCTGTTCTTCTCCAGGTCGGACTGCGGCTGCATGGACGAGCCGAGGGAGGAGAACGCCTCCTTCAGCCCGGCGAACCGCTGCCGGGACGCCACCGCCGACAGTTCCAGATCCATGAGCGACTTCGGCCGGCCGATCTTCTCCAGCCGCTCCTCCGCCTGGCTGTTCCGCCGGGACAGGGTGGACAGCAGCCAGAACACGCCGGACACGATGGCCACGAACACGAACACCGGGGCCAGCGTCTCGACGGACACGAACGCGAACGGGGTCACGGGTGCTACTCCGGGGGGCGATCGGCCGACGGCTCTCAGCTGTCGCCGACGCTTGTCTCGGTGGTCCGCCCAACCTCGGGCGGGGGGTGTCAGGGGCGACTGCTCGTTGTCCGGCTGACCGCGGCCAGCCGGCCGCTCAGACCTTGATGTCCACGATCTTCTGGATGGCGACGGTGCCGATGAGCATGGACACGATCGCCCCGACGGACATCTTCACGCCCATCTCGTCCTTCCACAGCAGCTCGATGTAGTCCGGCTTCATCCACAGCATGAGGATGAACAGGCCGATGGGCAGGGCGATGAGCACCACCCCGGACAGCCGCCCCTCGGCGGTCAGCGCCTTCACCTGCCCGAGGATCTTGATCCGCTCGCGGATCACGTGCCCGATGCGGTCCAGGATCTCGGCCAGGTCGCCCCCGGTCTGCCGCTGGATGACCACGCTGGTGACGAAGAACTTCAGGTCCAGGTTGGGCACCCGCTCACACAGCCCCTTGAGCGCGTCGTCCAGGGTGATGCCCAGGTTCTGCTCCTCGTACACCCGCCCGAACTCCTTCGAGATGGGGGCCGGCATCTCCTCCGCCACCACGTGCAGGCCGGCGGCCAGCGAGTGCCCGGCCCGCAACGCCCGGGCCACCAGTTCCATCGCCTCCGGCAGCTGGGTGGCGAACGCGGACAGCCGCTTGTTCCGCTTGAAGAACAGCCAGCCGAACGGGGCGGTGAACGCGGCGACGGCCACCACCGGGGCGACGTACACGTTCACCATCAGGGCGGCGGCCAGCCCGGTCAGGGCGGCGGCCAGCACCCCCACCCCGAACAGGGCGCTCGGCTTGACGTTCGCGTCCGCCTGCTCGATCGCCTTAGTCAGGTTCAGGATGTTCGGCGTCAGCTTGTCCAGCAGCGTCTTCTTGTCCACCTCCTGCAGCGCCTGCTTGAGCAGCATGTCGGCGGACGAGTCCTTCCGCGACCCGCGGCCGACCAGCGAGTCCAGCCGCTCGGCGGCGCGGGCGTCGCCCCGGCCGGTGAGCGCGAACCCGATGGCCAGGACCATGCCCACCACCAGCGCGGCGATGACGATCGACAGCAGAATCGGACTCATGATGCGGTTCCGGGTTGGGGGTCGCCGATCCGTCGGGCGGCCGGGGCGAGGCCGCGGGGTTGGGGGTTGTGGTGCCGCTCAGTCGCGGGCGAGCACCCGTTCGGTGAACATGTTGCTCGGCAGCTTGATCCCCTTCTGCTCCAGCCGCTGGACGAACGACGGGCGGACGCCGGTGGCCTCGAACTGGCCGAACGCCCGGCCGTTCTGGTCCACCCCCAGCTGGCGGAAGCGGAAGATCTCCTGCATGATGATCGTCTCCTGCTCCATGTTCATCACCTCGGTGATGCTCACCATCTTCCGCGGCCCGCCCTGCAAGCGGCTGATCTGGATGACCAGGTCGACGGCCGAGCTGATCTGCTGCCGCATGGCCTTGATGGGCAGCTCGGTGCCGGCCATCATGATCATCGTCTCCAGGCGGGCGAGGGCGTCCCGCGGGGTGTTGCTGTGCAGGGTGGTCATGCTCCCGGCGTGGCCGGTGTTCATGGCCTGCAGCATGTCCAGCGCCTCGGACCCGCGGCACTCGCCGACGATGATCCGGTCCGGCCGCATCCGCAGGGCGTTCTTCACCAGGTCGCGGCAGGTGATCGCCCCCTTCCCCTCGATGTTCGGCGGGCGGGTCTCCATGCGGACGATGTGGTCCTGCTGGAGTTGGAGTTCGGCCGCGTCCTCGATGGTCACCAGCCGCTCGTCCCCGGGGATGAACGCGCTCAGGGTGTTCAGCAGGGTGGTCTTGCCCGAACCCGTACCGCCGCTGATGACCGTGTTCAGCCGGGCCTTGATCGCCCCCTCCAGCAGCATGGCCATTTCCGGGGTGAACGCCTTGTAGTTGAGCAGGTCTTCCAGCTTGAGCGGGGTGGCCCCGAACCGCCGGATGCTCAGGCTGGCCCCGTCCAAGGCGATGGGCGGGATGACCGCGTTCACCCGGCTGCCGTCCGGCAGGCGGGCGTCGCACAGCGGGCTGGTCTCGTCCACCCGCCGGCCCACCTTGGACACGATGCGGTCGATGATCTGGAGCAGGTGGTCGTTGTCCCGGAACGTCACCTCGCTCTTCTCGATCTTGCCGCGGCGCTCGACGTAGATCTTCTTCGGCCCGTTCACCATCACCTCGGACACCGTCGGGTCTTTGAGCAGCGGCTCGAGCGGGCCGAACCCGAGCGTCTCGTCGAGGATCTCCTCGATCAACTTCTCCCGCTCGATGCGGTTGAGCAGCGGGTTCTCGGTGTCGCACAGGTGCTCGATCGCCCGGCGGATGTCCCGCCGCATGGCGTCGCTGGCCAGGTCCTTCACCCGCGACAGGT
>CANJKY010000329.1 GCA_947474875.1 Gemmataceae bacterium | reverse complement strand
TGAGTGTACCCCGCTCCCTGCCGGTCGCGGCTCGTCGGGTGGGTCACTTCTTCAGCGGCTTGTACTCCACCTTCTTGAACGTCATCACGCTGCCCGGGTCGTGCCCTTGCAGGGCGAAGTGCCCCTTGGTGAACGTGTTGTTCGGGTCCTTCCACTTGTCCAGCGTCGTCTTACCGTTCACCTTGATGGTGATCTCGTTCCCGACCGCCGTCACCTCCTCGGTGAAGAACTCGTCCGGCTTGTGCAGGGCCTCCTTAACGCAGATCTCCTTCTCGTAGTTCTTCAGCTTGGTACGACCGTCCGGGTACAGGGTGCCGGTCCGCCGCCAGTCGCCGTGGGTGGCGTTGATCTGAGCTTCGTACCCGGCCGGGAATCCCGGGCCGAACTTCGTCCGGAAGTACATCCCGCTGTTGCCCTTATCGTTGATCTTCGCCTCCACCCGGAACACCAGATCCTCGGCCTCGACCTCGGTGAAGATGTGGCTGGCCGGCCCCCCGCCGACGATCATCCCGTCCTTCACCTGCCACAGGGTGATCTCCTTCCCGTCCTTCTTGGAGACCCCGACGAACGCGATCACCTTCCCGTCGGCGTTCTTCGTCTCCTTCACGTCCTTGAAGTCGCCGCTCGGCGGGTTCGGGATTTTCCAGCCGGTAAGGTCTTTGCCGTTGAACAGTTGTACGAAGCCGTCGTCGGCGGCGAGGGCGGTGGCCGGGACGCCGAGGGCGGTCGCCACGGCAGAGGCCAGGAAGGTGCGCACGGGGGAAGGCATCGGTCGGTGCTCCGGGGCGAAGTCGACCCGTCGGCGGGTCCGGCGGGCCGTCGAGGGCATCCTATTCGGCGTCGGGTGGTCTGCTAGTTGCGGTCTGATTTTCCATTCAGACCGTTTCGGCGGGTCAAGAAAAATCTACTGAGGGTAGGGGTTAGTCGGTTGTCGCTGTGGGGGTAAGTTCTTATCCTGTCGAGCGATTGGGAGTGTTGGGCGATCTGGGAAAAATTTCCCGGTTGGTCTTCCGGCATCAGATCTGGTGGTCAAACGGCTCGCCCGGCCCGATGACACCGGACGACGGCCGGCTTTTCACCCCGTCCTGGAGAACTCTGATGAAGCATCGTGTGTTCGCAGCCGCGGTTCTTGGCGCGACGGCGTGGTTGATCGGCACCCCCGATTCCGCCTCGGCGTTCGGCGGGCGGCTGTTCGGCGGCAAGAAGAAGGACTGCGCTCCCGCTTGCGCCCCGAGCTGCGGCGGCGCGGCGGTCGGCGGGTGCGGGGCGGTGATGGCGGCCCCGTGCGGCCAGGTCGCGATGGCTCCGGCGATGGCCCCGGCCCCCGTTCCGGCCCCGGCCCCCGCGCCGGCGCCGGCGATGATGACCGTCACCCGGTTGGTTCCCAAGACGGTGGTGACCAAGCAGAAGGTGACGAGCACCGAGTACAAGTGGGTGGACGAGCAGTTCAACTACCAGGAGCCGGTGACCACTGTCACCGTCCAGAAGCAGAAGGTGACGAGCACCGAGTACAAGTGGGTGGACGAGCAGTTCAACTACCAGGAGCCGGTGTGCCGGATGGTGACCGAGAACAAGCCGGTCACCCGGCCGGTGGCCCGGTGGGTGGACGAGCAGTTCAACTACCAGGAGGCGGTGTGCCAGACGGTGACCGAGAACAAGCCGGTGTCCCGCGTGGTCTACACGTGGGTGGACCAGCCGTACTCATACCAGGTGTGTAAGCCGGTCACCACCATGACCCCGCGGCAGGTGAGCCGCACCGTGTGCGTGCCGGTGCCGGTGACCACCCAGGTGCCGGTCACCCGGACGGTACAGGTGCCGGTGCCGGCAGCGGCCGACTGCGGCGCCCCGGCCGGCGGGTGCGGCAGCCCGTGCGGCGCCGGGTACGCCTCGGGCGGCGGCCGCGGCGGCCTGTTCCACCACAAGAAGAAGGGCGGCGGGTGCGGCAGCCCGTGCGGCGCCCCGGCTGGCGGGTGCGGGGCCGGGTACGCGGCCCCGGCCGCGGCCTACGCCTGCCAGACGGTCACCGAGATGCAGACCGTCACCCGCACCGTCATGCAGGCCCAGACGGTCACCGAGACGGTGAACGTGCCGACCGTCAGCTACACCTACGAGACGGTGAACGCCACCCGCAAGGTGTGCAAGGCGGACACCGTCACCGAGACGGTGCCGGTCACCCGCCAGGTGGTCAACCTGGTGCCGAAGACGGGCACCCGCAAGGTGTGCAAGGTGGACATGGTGACCGAGACGGTGCCGGTCACCCGCCAGGTGGTGGAGATGGTGAACAAGACGGGCACCCGCAAGGTGTGCAAGCCGGAGACCGTCACCCGCGACGTGGACGTGCAGGTGCCGCAGACCACCATGGTGAACAAGACGGGCACCCGCAAGGTGTGCAAGCCGGAGACCGTCACCCGCGACGTGGACGTGACCACCGTGGTGATGGAGCCGGTGACCGAAACCGTCCCGGTGCCGATGCCGGCCCCGTGCGGCCCGATGGCCGGCGGGATACCGATGGGCGGGTTCGGCCCGGCCGGCGGGTGCGGCAGCCCGTGCGCCGCCCCGTGCCCGGCCACCTGTGACGGCGGCAAGAAGAAGCGGAAGCTGTTCGGCGGGCTGTTCCACCGCGGCGGCGGCTGCGGCGCCTCCGCCGGCTGCGGCGGCTGCTAACGAGCTGAGTTGACCCGATGAAACGCGCGGGCCGCGGTGGGTACCCACCGCGGCCCGTTCGATTTCCGCCGTCCGTTACTTTTCGGCCTTGTCCGCCTTCGGCTTGAAGTCCTCCGTCTGCCGGTCTTCGACGTGCCAGCGGTTGCCCGCCTGCTTCAGGTACACCTGCTTGCCCTTCACGTCCGGCAGGGTGACCGTCGCCGCCGCCCCGTTTTCGGCGATCGTCCCCTCGCGGGCGAACTTGGCCAGCAGCCGCACGTTCTCCGGCGACTCGCCCAGGTTGTCCCGCACCGACTGCACCACCGACTGGAACGCCCGCTTCTCCGCCTCCGCCTTCACCCGTTCGGCGAATTCCGACGGGTTGACCGGCAGCAGTTCCGCGGCTGTCACCGCCGGGTTCCGCCGCTGGTCCGCCCGCCGCGTCGCCAACTCCTTCTCGACCTCCGGCTCCAGCCGCCGGGCCCGCTCGGCCACCAGCCCGTCCACCACCGCCGGGTCCATGATGTGGGCGACCACGTACTCGTGCCGCCGGTTCTCCATCGCCTTGGCCGCCGACGCCAGTGCCTCCTTCGCCGTCCCCTGCGGGTAGAAGGTGGCGTTCGACGTCACCCCGTACCGCACCACCGGCGTCTTGTCCGCCGGCTGCTGGGCGACAGCGGCTGTTGCCGTTACGAGCGCCACCGCTACCACCGCTACGCGCCGCATGATGCCCACTCCGGAAGTCGGGTATCCCATTATCCCATCGGCGGCGGGGATCGCAACCGCCAGCCCGCCGCGATTCGCCCGTTCGGAATCCGCCGACGCCCGGTGGTGCGGGTCGGCCGGGCGGTATAATCGGCCTCATGGCAGGCAACACGTTCGGCAAACTCTTCCGCGTCACCACCGCCGGGGTCAGCCACGGCCCCGGCTACCTGTGCGTCATCGACGGCTGCCCGGCCGGGCTGGAACTGTCCGTGGCGGACCTGCTGCCCGACCTGCGGCGGCGGAAGCCGGGGCAGTCGAAGCTGACCACCCAGCGGGACGAGTCCGACGAGCCGGAGATCTGGTCCGGGGTGTTCGACGGCAAGACCGACGGCACGCCGATCGGCCTCCTGTTCCGCAACGCCGACCAGCGGAGCGGGGACTACGGGGACATCCAGGACAAGTACCGGCCCGGCCACGCCGACTACACGTTCGACGCCAAGTACGGGTTCCGCGACTACCGCGGCGGCGGGCGGAGTTCGGCCCGCGAGACCATCTGCCGCGTCGCGGCCGGGGCGGTGGCGAAGAAGCTGCTGGCCCTGCACGGCGTGCGGGTGCTCGGGTACGTCACCCAGGTGGGCGGGGTGAAGGCCGACATCCCCGACCCGACGGTGGTGACGCTGGAGCAAGTCGAGGCGTCGCCCACCCGCTGCCCGGTGCCGGAGAAAGCCGCCGAGATGGAGGCGCTCATCGACGCCGTGCGGAAGGACCGGGACAGCATCGGCGGGGTGTGCGAGCTGGTGGCCGTCGGCGTGCCGCCCGGCCTGGGCGAGCCGGTGTTCGACAAGCTGAAGGCGGACCTGGCGAAGGCGCTGCTCGGCCTGCCGGCCGTGACCGCGTTCGAGTACGGCAACGGGTTCGCGGTGGCGACCATGCGGGGGAGCGAGAACAACGACCACTTCGCCCCCGACCCGATCCACACGACCACCAACCGCCACGGCGGGATGCTCGGCGGCATCTCGTCCGGCATGCCGGTGGTGTGCCGGGTGGCGGTCAAGCCGACCAGCAGCATCCCGCGGCCGCAGCCGACCGTCACCCGCGCCGGCGAGCCGACGGAGATCCTGGTGAGAGGAAGGCACGACCCGTGCCTGCTGCCGCGGTTCGTGCCGATGGGCGAGGCGATGGTCGCGCTCGTGCTGGTCGATCACCTGCTGCGGGCCAAGACGAGCCGCCTCGATGCCCCCCGGTCCTGACCCGCTGCACGCCGCCCCGCTCGCCCCGCTCCGCAAGCCGAAGAGGCGGAAGCGGGGGCCGAAGCCGTCGGTCGCCCGGGTCGTCGCCGAACTGGTCGTCGTCCTGCTCGGGCTGGCCGCGGTGATCGCGTTCGTGCCGCTGTCCAGCCGCTGGTTCCCGTGGGTGTGCGGGGCGGCGTGCGGGCTGGCCGGCGGGTACGCCATTTACGGGGCGGCCCGCCGGCCGGGGGCGGCGGCGTGGTGGGGGTTCACCTGGGGCGGGCGGTCCGAAGACGACCTGGCCGCCGGCATGTGGAACACCGGCCTGCTGTTCCTCGCCGCCCTCGTGCCCATCGGGGTGGTGCGGTTCCTCGTCACCCGACCGACGATCCTGGACGGCGGCTCGTACCTGCTGTGGTGCTTCATCCAGGACTTCCTGTTCTTCTCGCTCGTCCTCCGCGGCCTCGACCGGCTGCTCGATGGGAAACTGGCCGCCCACCGGCACGTCGCCGTCCTCGCCGCCGCCGGTCTGTTCGGCCTGTCGCACTACCCGCTGGCCGGGTTCATGGCCGCCACCGCCCTCATCGCCGTGTGCTGGGGGTACATCTTCTTCCGCACGCATCTGCTGTGGCCGGTGACGGTTCTGCACTTCCTGCTCGGACTGCTCGTGCTGACCTAGCGAGGTCGCTGCAAGGTTGGTCCGGGGTGTTCAACGGTGGCGACCTCACCCCCCGGCCCCCTCTCCGAACCGGAGAGGGGGTGTTCAAGTCGCCGTCGTGAATG
>CANJKY010000328.1 GCA_947474875.1 Gemmataceae bacterium | reverse complement strand
CGCTGCGGGTGGCGCTCATGGGGATAGCCTTCTTCACCTTCGTGGTGGCGTTCATGCGGGCGGCGGTGTACATGCTCGGCGAATCGCAGAACCCGCGGTGGGACGAGCTGAAGACGAGCGTGATCGTCGGCACGGTGGCGTTCGGCATCGGGCTGGGCAGTCCACTCGCCGGTCTGCTGTCCGGGCGGCGGGTGGAGTTGCGGTTCGTGCTGTTCGGCGCGGCGGGCATGATCCTGGCTCTGGTGAGCGCGGCCGTGTTCATGCAGAGCACCGGTGTGCTGGTGGCCAGCACCGTCGCCGTCGGGTTCTTCACCGGGTTCTACATCGTCCCGCTGTACACCCTGCTCCAGCACCGGGCACCGAAGTCGAGCAAGGGGGAGATGATCGCCACCAGCAACTTCATCAACGTGACCGGGGCGATCGCCTCTTCCCTCTTGTTCTTCGGGGTGGTGACGGTGGCGCAGAAGTCCGGGGTGGCCCCGGAGATGACGAACCGCCAGCAGTTGGGCGACGGCGAGCTGAAGGAGCTGGTACTGCACCGCGGCCGGCCGGTGTACTTCGAGGTGGCGCGGGACGACGGTACCACGATCACCCCGGGCGAACGGCCGGAAGACCTCAAGCCGCTGACGTTCCGCGAGATCATGAACGACGTGATCGGCAAAACGAAACCCGAGGCCAACGTCGAGGTGTCCACGCGCGTGAAAGAGGGCATGCGGGTGGGCGTCACCCGGTTCGACCTGGACGGGGTGCCGTACTTCGAACTGGCCCCGGCGGGTCAGCCGCCGTCGCCGAACTACGACAACAAGCGGCTGCCCACGTTCCTGTTCCTGGGGGCGGCGGGAATGACCCTGCTCATCGCCCTGGTGATCGGCCGCCCGCTCCTCCAGGTGCAGCGGGACGAGAGCGGCAAGCCGCCTGTTACACCGGCGGTGGAATCCGCACTGTCCGCCGCCTCGTCGGAGTAGTAATCCGCCTCCGCCCGCCGCGGGTGCCCCATGATCGCCGCCGTCGCCGTCTGCCTGCTCGTCACCGAGTTCACAACGGACTACACTTCCGCCCCGCTGCCGGACGCGGCCGACATCCGCCCGTTGTTGAACGGATACTACGAGCAGAACGGCCGCCCGCTTTGGCACGCCGTTCGAGTCGGCGCCATCCGGCTCGGGGCGGGAGACGAAGCCGCCGCCACATTTCTGGTGGGCGTACTCGACCAGGCGGCGAAGGACGAAACGTCCGGCACGGCGCCGTGGCAGGCGACGCCGTTCTGGAGTGCGGGCGGGGAGAACCCGGCCCGCAACCTGCGGCGGTACCCGGCCCAGTGGCTCGCCTCCAGCAACCCGGCGGTGGCCTCGTTGCCGCTGCTGCGTTGGTACCTGGAATACGACCCGTACCCGCCCCACCAACTGCTGGCAGCCCAGGCGCTGGCGAAGTTGCCCGGGCCGGACGCGGCGAAGGTGCGGGCCGCTGTGCTCACGTCGTCCAACCTGGCGCTTGTGACAGACTTGATTAAGCAAATTGCGGGTCACGGCGAACGACTGACACCGGAGCAGTTGGCTCCGCTGTGTCAGCACCTCCGGCTGAGCGTGCGGGATTCGGCCCGCGCCCTGAACCGCAAGCTCGGCTATCCCGAGCCACCCCCGTTCGACCCGATCGCCGCGGTGAAGTCGAAGCCGATCGCCGACCTGATGGCCGAGGTGGGCAAGCTGTGGCTCGACCCGCCTCCAGCGGATGCCCAGTTCGTGGTCGCCACCGAGCAAACCACGCTGCGGACCCCGCCGGAATCCGTCGTCTCTCGCGGCTGGCTGCTGGCCGACGACGGCGACGAGGTGAGGGTGTACACCGAGTTCGGTCGCGTTCGTGTAATGAAGCGGTCCGGCAGGGACGAAGGCAACGGGCTGAAGCTGACCGGCCTTGACCCGCTCACGCTGGCGGGCGAGGCGGAACGGATCGAGCGAGTGCGGGCGGACGGTGACAGGAGCTACGAGTTCTCCGAGCGGGGCGGATTTCGGGGCCAGTTCCGCGGCACTGGAGCGAGCGTGCCCGAAACGCTCATCGCATACCGGCTGTACTCGACCGGGCAGTTCGAGCTTGCCGCCCGTGTGCTGTTCCCGGCGCTCGACACCCTGCACCGCGACGCCGACCTGATCGACCGCTTCCGGTACGAGATGGGCATCGTGGCCGGGCACCGGATGCTGGTGGCGTTCGCCGGCGACCGGGATTACAGCGTCGCGCTGAAACACGCCGAGGCGATCGCCAAACACTACCCGGACACACTGTTACACCGGTATGCCCTGCGACTCGTCGAAGAGTTGCCCCGCCGCCGCGATGACTTCGCCGCCTTCGCCCTGCCCACCCTCGACGAGTGGGAGCGGTTCTGCAAGACGTCCACGCGGGAGCAGCAGATCGACTACCTGTGCGAGCGGCTGCGGCTGCTGAACGGGTTCCAGGACGGGCAGCCCGGCGGGGCGGACTTGCATGCCGCCCAGTACGCCGAGCCGTGCGGGATATCGGACGACGCGGCGTGGGGGCTACGCCGCGGCCGGTCGAAGCTGGTGAACCCGCTGAACGCGCTAGTCGGGGCGAAGCCGTACAACCGGAGGAACGAGTGGGCGCCGGCCGGCCTGCGGCCGACGGCCGCGGACATCCCCACCTTGAGCAAGCACCTGCGGCAGGACTGGCTGATGCCGTCGGTGTCGTTCCACCGCGACTTCAACCCGCCTCGCACCGTCCATTCCACCCGCGAGCAGATCGGCGGGATCATCAACCGTACTGCCGGGTTCGACCTGTGCGAGTTGAGGCGGTGGGACAAGTTGACCCCGACCGAGGTGGACCGGGAGATCGAGCGGATCGACCGGTGGGCGAAGGAGCATGCCGACCGCGAACCGCCGCCGCCGGACGCCCAGCCCGCCGATCCGAAGGAAGAGTTGCTCGGCAAAGGGCCGGGTCATGGCGCCGGCCAGAGGACCGCACCCAGCGCGTGGTGGTTCGTGGCCATCGGCGTGCCGACGCTGGTGCTGATCCTGCTCATCCGCCGGCGGATGGGAGCGAACGCGAACCGTTAACCGATCGCCTGCCGAACGATCACGTTACCGCCCGGTTGCCAGTCGAACAGCACGAACGGCCCGGTGCTACCCACCTCAATCTCCGGCACCGGCAGGCCGAGCAGTTGCCGCGGGCGGACGCTCGCCATCTCGACCGCCTCGGCCAGACTCACCCCGGCCGTTCGGATGATATGCCCCACGCAGGTGTCGGTGAACACCCCGGACCCGGCCAGGAACGGCGTGCCCGGCACCACGATCTTCCCGCCCGGCAGCACCTCCACCTCGGTGCCCCAGTCGCGGTAGCGGCCGGGGTCGTACCCGGCGAACGTGCCGGCGTCGCACGTCAGGATCACCCGCCCCGGCGTCTTCCCGCGGACGATCGACTTCAGCACGGCCGGCGGCAGGTGGTGTCCGTCGGCGATCACGCTGGCCAGCATGTCGTCGCACGCCAACTGCTCCCACATGTAGTTGTCGTGCCGCGGCAGCACCGCGTGGCAGCCGTTGCCCAGGTGCGTACTCAGCTTCGCCCCGGCCACCACCGCGTCGCGGATTTGCGTCCCCGTCGCCGCCGTGTGTCCGATCGCCACCACCACCCCGTCGGCGGTCAGATGTTCGATCAGCGGCAACGCCCCCGGCCGCTCCGGGGCGAGCGTGAGCATGCGTATCCGCCCGCCGGCCCGGTCCTGGAGGCGGCGGAACTCGTCGTAATCGGGGTCGCGGATGGCGTTCCGCGGGTGGGCACCCCGCGGCCCGTCGTCCGGGCAAATGAACGGCCCCTCCAGGTGAAATCCCGGAACGGCCCGGGCCAGTTCCGCGTCCACTTCCACCGCCCGGCGGAGGATGTCGAAGGCGTGGGCGAGCGTGTCCGGGGGTGACGTGATGACCGTCGGAAGGAGGGTGCCAATGCCGTGGGTCCGACACCGGCTCACCACCTCGGCCACCTGTTCCAGGGTGAGGTGCGGGCTGGTGAACCCGACGCCGTGGCAGCCGTTGATCTGAACGTCGAAAAAAGCAGGAGCGATCCAGCCGGTCGCGGGCCGATCGGTCGGGATGACGGACGCCACGTTTCCGGCATCGAACGTGACGGTGAGCGGCTCTCCGGTGCGGTAATGACGGGCGTGAACCGGCACGCTCTCCTCCGGCGGACTGGCAAAACGATCTCGCCCCACGATAATACTATTTCGTTGAGCCGCACGCAGGCCCACCCGACGGGGGACGAAATCCGCATGGCGGAGGCACCCGCAACCCGGATCACCCTGCTGAACCGCATCCGGGACGGGGCGGATTCGGAGGCGTGGGCGGAATTCGCCCGGCTGTACGGCCCGGTCATCTACGGGTTCTCCCGCAAGAGGGGGCTTCAGGACGCGGACGCCGCCGACCTGGTGCAGGATGTGTTGCGCAGCGTCGCCCGTAACGCCCCCAAACTGGACTACGACCCGAAGCGGGGCACCTTCCGCGGCTGGCTGTACACCATCACCCGGAACAAGATCTACAACTTCCTGTCGGCCAACAAGAACCGCCCGAAGGCGAGTGGGGACAGCGGCACCCACGAGCAACTGGACAGCACAGCCGAGACGCGGGACGACCCGGAAGGGGTGTGGGAACTGGAGTACCAGCGGCGGCTGGCGGCGAAGGCGATGGACCGGGTGAAGCACGAGTTCCAGCCGAACACCTGGAAGGCGTTCTGGGGCACGGCGGTGGAGGGGAAGTCGGCCGCCGAAGTCGGTTCCGAGTTAAAGATGTCTCCCGGGGCGGTATACGTTGCCAAGAGCCGGGTGACCGCCCGACTCCGAGAAGAAGTACAGACGATCACCGCCGAAACCGAGGCGTGGTAAACTCTCCCGTATGTCCCAGCACAGCGCCACCCAGACCCCGCCCGACGCCGTCGGCACCCCGTGCCCGTCGAAGAGGGAGTTGCAGGGGCTGATCCACGGCGACCTGGCACCGGACGAAACCGACCGGCTGTGCGACCACGTCGGCGGGTGCCCCGGCTGCCAGGACCGGATGGACACCCTGGCCACCGCCGAGACGCCGCAGCTGCCCGAGGCCGTCCGGCATATCGACCGCCACGCCCCGCCGAAACAGTCGCAGTTGTGGAAGGCCATCGACCGGGTAGTGGTGGAGGTCACCCGTACCAGCACGGTCAAAGCCCTCACCCCGGACCTGGACGACGACCTGCGGTTCCTCACCCCGACCGACAAGCCCGGCCGCATTGGCACGTTCGGCGAGTTCGAGATCGTCCGGCTGATCGGCCGCGGCGGGATGGGGGTAGTGCTGCACGGGTTCGACCCGTGCCTGCAGCGGGACGTGGCCATCAAGGTG
>CANJKY010000327.1 GCA_947474875.1 Gemmataceae bacterium | reverse complement strand
TGTGACCGCTCACCACAGGCCTGGAGGCCTGTGCCACCGAAAAAAGAACATGCCCCCCATCCGCCTCCTACCGTTCGCCGCCGCGTCCGGGGCCGGGAACATGGCCCGCGACGAGGCCCTGCTCCTGTCCGCCGCCGACCGCGGCGTGGCCTCCCTCCGCTTCTACACCTGGACCGAGCCGACCGTCAGCCTGGGGTACTTCCAGCCGGCCGCCGAACGGTTGCCGGAGTTGGCCTACGTCCGCCGGGCGACCGGCGGGGCGGCCATCGTCCACGACCCGCCGACCGAGATCACCTACTCGCTCGCCCTGCCGCCCGGCCCGCACTGGCAGCCGCCGGGCGAGTCGTGGATCTGCCGGATGCACTATTTCGTCCGCGACGTGCTGCGGGCGAAGTGGGGCGTGACGGCGAAGGCGGTGGTGTGCGGAGAGGAGCAGAAGCTCGGCCCGGTGCTGTGCTTCCTGCACCACACGCCGGGGGATTTGGTGGTGGAAGCCCGAGTGCGATTCTCGGAACAGAGCAAACGGTTCTTCTACTCTCCCCGCCGGGGAGAGGTCGCCGATTCGAGCGGAGCGAGAACGGCGGGTGAGGGGCATTGTGGCGTATCACCCCCCCACCCGCGCTCGGCTGCGCCGAGCTTGCCCTCTCCCCAGCGGGGAGAGGGCGAAAACACCCTCCACAAGATCGCCGGCAGCGCCCAGCGGAAGTGGAAGGGTGCCCTGCTCCAGCATGGCAGCATCCTGTTGGCTCGCTCGCCGTTCGCCCCGCAACTCCCCGGCGTCACCGACCTGACCGGCGTGTCCATCGACCGCCACCACCTCGCCGCGGCGGTGGTCGAACACTTCACCACGCAAACCGGCTGGGCGATCGAACCCGGCGACTGGACGGCCGACGAACTCGCCCACGCCGACCGCACCACCGCCGACAAGTACGCCGCCGCCGACTGGAACGAGAAGCGGTAGCCGCGAACATTTCCCCGCCCGCCGGCGTTCGATTACTATTGCCCCGAGTTCACCCGCACGCGGCGGAGGTCTTGGCGATGGCGAAACCGGCGACGCATTTTGTGGTCGAGCGGTTCAACTGGCGGCGGACCGGCCACCCGCCTACGTTCCACCGGCTACCGGGGTTCACCCGCATTCAGTCGTTCAACACGGCGGATGAGGCCGAGGCATTTTGTCTCGCCGAGGAGCGGAAGGCGCGGGCGGTGGTGAACCCGTTCGCCGGCACTCTCGCCCCACCCACCGACCAGACCGAACTGCCCGAGTACGCCCTGACTGACTGGTACATGGATCACGACATTGACCCACCCAAGCCGGACAAGAAAACCGGTCTCCGCGACTGGGCGAAGTGGTGGGAAAAGAACGCGCCGACATGGACGCCGGAGCAGTCCGAGCGGGCGTGGGAGCCGCTACACCGGGTGCGGTTCTACCGGGTGACGGAGCGGCCGAAGGTGCCGGTCGGGTACGCCCTGGTGCGGGTGAACTGGGGGTACAATGACGAGTGGTATTATCCGGGGCCGGAGGGCGGCACGGTGTTCACCGTCTATAGGAACCGGGAGAAGGCGCTGAAGGAGTGCAAGGATCACAACGAAATTGCCACCGACGTGTGGGACGAGAACGCTCACGAGTACGGGTACGAACCGGCCGGGGCGAATCAGTTCGAGCTGAACGACCGGGTGCTGCCGGGCCGCTCCCCGTTCGAGCCGCCGCCAACGCCGGAGCGGACCGAGCCCGACGAAGACGGCGATCCACTCGACACCTTCGCCGCCCACGAAGTGCCGTTCTGGGAGGTGATCGAAATCGAGTTGGAGGGCATCGGATGAGCCAAGCCAAGAAGCCGAAGCAGGCGGATCAGTCGGCGAAGGTGCGGGTGTACTTGGTGTTACGAGACGGGTTCGACGCTAACGACTACGATGGCGTCCACTACTACCGATCGACCGGCGACGACGGCGAGCCCTCCCTGGTGCCGGTCAAGGCGTTCGCCACCCGCAAGGCGGCGAACGAGTACGCCCGCCAGTTGGACGCCGACATCCGGTCTACCTTTCCGATTCCCCTCTTGGCTGAGGAAGAGCGACAAGCCGACACCAAACCGTTCGCCGTGGCGCTGGTAGCCAAGCTCAAAGAACTCGGCATCCCGCCGATCAAGTTCGGGAAGGACGAATATGAGCACCCGAAACAGTTCCGCGAGTGGTGGTCGAAACACGCGAAGGACATGAGCGCGGCGCAAAAGGCGGCGCTGTGGGAGCCGTTCGAAGGGATGACGTTCCACCGTGTGCAAGCGGTCGAACTGGAGGACTGAGCGATGGCGAAGGCGTGGGTGCATGCGGAGTCGTCTGCCCGGCGGTGGGGCGGGACGCCGGACGACTACATCCACATCCACGAGAAGATGGACAGCACCAAGATGGCGCACGCCGAGGTGACGCACCGGTGTGTGTTCCACTCGGCGTTCGGCATCTTCGTTATCGAAGACATCTTCGGCCGCACCCTCACCAACTCGGCCGGGCGGGTGGTGCATGTGCGGGACATCGCCGAACAACACGTGCTGGAAGACCTGGGGTTTATCCCCAGCCTGTCCGACTGGCTGAAGGAGATGCCCGGCCAGCCGTGGATGGCCGGGCAGCGGAAGGTGCCGGTGAAGGTGGTGGACTGAGCGGGCGCCCTACAACACCCCCGTCTTCCTCACCTACTGCCGCCAATGCCGTTCCTCACCCTCGCGGCCAAAGACCTGCGGCTGCTGCTCCGCGACCCGCGGTCGGCGGTCATCCTGCTGCTCATGCCGCTGGTGCTCATCCTCATCCTCGGGGTGACGCTCGGGGAGGCGTTCGGCCGCAAGCCGGACGATCAACTGCAAGTCACCATCGTGGACGAGGACCGCGGGCTGACCGACTCGTTCGCCGACCTGCCGCCGGTGCAGTCCGACGCGGCCGCCGCCGTCCTCGGGTCGGTCAGCTTCACCATCCCCGGCAAGCCGTTCCCGACCATCTGGAACCCGCCGGCCCGCACCCGGCCGACGATAGCCCTGCTCGGCGGCACGGCGGTCGTCACCCCGCTGCGGCGGGTCCACCCGCCCACCGGCCGCTGGGTCGATGTCGTCATCGCCGACCTGAAGGACACCGGCAACATCAAGATCGAGCGGCTGCCAAACCGCGAGGAGGCGGAGCGGCTGGTGAAGCGGGGGAAGCGGGCGGCGGTGGTGGTGTTCGGCCCGGAGTTCAGCAACAAGGTGGACCGCTGCTCGTTCGTCGGCGGGGAGTTCCGCCCCGCCCCGATCAACCCGCTCGACCGCTACGGCATCCGCACCCGCAGCCTGGACGTGACCATCCCGGACAACCCGTACCAGCCGATCGGGTCGGCGGTGGTCACGCAGGTGACGCAGGTGAGCCTGATGCGGGTGGTCATCCCGTGGATGATCGGCCGGGCCTTCGACCTGATCGGCAACGACCTGTTCATGGACAAGATGGAGAAGTACATCCCGCAGCTCGGGCTGGCGTACCGGGTGCTGTCGAAGGAGACGCTCGGCGGCGGCATCCGCAAGGGCATCGGCGGGTTCTTCGACAGCTACGACTTCACCGCCCCGACGTGGCACGGGCTGACCAAAGACGCCCCGCCCGACGCCAAGGCCGGGAACGAGCAGGAGTACGGCGACGACGCCCCGAAGTTCGGCCGCGGCGGGAAGCGGTACCAGGTGCTGGTGCCGAGTTACACGGTCACGTTCGCGTTCTTCCTGGTGCTGACGGTGGGCTGGCTGTTCGTGGCCGAGCGGCGGCACGGCACGCTGGTGCGGCTGCGGGCGGCGCCCATCAGCCGGATGGACATCCTGCTCGGCAAGCTGATCCCGTGCCTGCTCGTATCGCTGGTGCAGGGGGCGTTCCTACTGATGGCCGGCAAGATCGTGTTCGGCATGAGCTTCGGCCCGCAGCCGTGGCTGCTGGTGCCGGTGGCGGTGAGCACCAGCTTCGCGGCGGTCGGGCTGGCCCTGCTGGTGGCCGGGTGGGCGACCACCGAGACGCAGGTGTCGGTGTACGGCACGCTGCTGGTGCTGGTGCTGGCCGGGGTGAGCGGGTCGATGATGCCGCGGGAGATGATGCCGGCGGCCATGCGGGAGTGGAGCAAGATCACGCCGCATGCGTGGGCGCTGGACGCCTACGAGCAACTGCTGGCGGCGGACGCCGCCGGGCCGGACCTGGGGCTGGTGTGGGCGGCGTGCGGGGTGCTGACCGCGTTCGGCCTGGGGTTCACCGCCCTGGCGTGGTGGCGGATGCGGCTGGATTGAAAGGCAGACCTCACCCCCCTGCCCCCTCCCCGAAACGGAGAGGGGGAATTTGTTTCGGAGTCGCCCCGTGCCCTTCCCCAAGAACCCGCCGCTCGAAGCCGCCGTCATCGCCGACGCCGAGAACGACCTGCCGCGGTTGGTGTACGCCGACTGGCTGGACGAACACGGCGACCCGGCCCGTGCCGGCTTCATCCGCGTGCTGTGCGCGCTGCACGACAAGAACCCGGCCGACCCAGACTACCCGGACCTGATCGAGCAGCGGCGGGAGGCGTTCGACGGGTTGACCGGCCGGCTCGATCTCGCGCCGAAGTTGCCCCGTGGGGTCGATTTCCACGACTCGCGGTACGACCCGGATCGGGACGACACCGGCAGCAGCTACCACCGCGGGTTCCCGTACTTCGCCCAGCAGCCCTACCTGGGGGACGGGTGGACGCCGGCGAAGGAGGAGGAGGCCGCGGACCGGTTCGCCGCCGCGCTGCCCGAAGTACTCGCCCGCACCACCCTCCGCGGGCTGGACGTGTCCGAACACTTCAGCCGCCAGTTGCACCGCATCCTGCCGGCCCAGGCGTGCGGGCAACTGTCCGCTTTCGCGGACAACGGCTCCCCGTGGGGGCCGTCCACCGGGGTGGTGGACGCCGTCGTCCGCTCGCCGCTGCGGGCCTCCGTCCGCTGGCTCGACCTGGACGTGAAGGACGCCGCCGAGGCCACCGCCCTGGCCGCCGCGAAGCTGCCCCGCCTTCATCGCTGGGACGCCCACCACGGGTTCCGCTGCCCCCCGGCGGCGGCGAAGAAGCTGGTGTCCGCCGACTGGTTCGCCGGGTTGCACCGGCTGCTGTGCCCCTTCACGAAGGGGCACAGCAAGACCCTGTGGTCGGCCCTGGCCCGCGCCCCGCACCTGCACACCGTCCACGTGTGGGGCCAAGGCGTACTCGCCCCGCTCGGCGCCAAACCGTTCCGCTCGCTCGGCCGGCTGCACCTGCACGCGGCCACACCGACGAAAGCCGACCTGAACGGGTTGATCCGGGCGAAGCTCCCGAACCTGGCCGTGCTGGAAGTGACGAACGGCGGGCTGCGGAACGACGGCCTGAAGGCGCTCAC
>CANJKY010000326.1 GCA_947474875.1 Gemmataceae bacterium | reverse complement strand
CACTGATGGCGATCTCCAGGTCCGCCCCCAGCTTCTTCTTGGCGTACTGCTCGACCGCCTCGACGTACCCCTCGGTCACCTCGATCCGGGTGCCGGACTTGGCCCGGACGTACACCTCGAACGCCCCGGCGTCCACCTCCGGGAAGAACTCCCGGCGGAGCTGCGGGCCGAGCAGGACGACGACCACGGCCAGCAGTCCGAACGCGCCCCCGATGACCAACAAGCGGGCTTTCATGACGAGACCGAGCACCCGGGTGTACGCCCGGATGGCGGCGTCGATGGCCGACTCCCACCGGGCGAACGCGCGGGCGAGCAGCCCCTTCCGGGCCAGGTTCTCGTGCTCGTTCCGGTGCTGGTAGTCGGCCGTGTGCGACTCGACCGGGGCGGCGGGGTGCCCCTTCAGCCAACCGGCGCAGCGGGCCGGGACGAACGTCAGGGACACGGCGTAGGCGATCAGCACGGCGAACGCGACGGACAGGAACAGGGGCTTGAACAGGAACGCCCCGAGGCCCGGGATCATGGCGAGCGGGAGGAGTACCAGGAGGGTGCAGAAGGTGGCCGCCAGGCTCGGCATGGCCACCTCCTTCGCCCCCAGGAATGCGGCCTCCTTCGGCCGTGCCCCGAGGCCGAGGTGGCGGTGGGTGTTCTCCAGCACCACGATCGCCAGGTCCACCAGCGGGCCGATTGCCAGGGCGAGACCGGCCAGGGTCATGACGTTGATCGTCTGGCCGACCCCGAACAGACAGGCCACCGCCCCGAGGACAGCAATGGGGATGGTGAGCACGGCTACCAGGGTGAGTCGCCACTCGCCAAGGAACAGCAAAATGACCATCGAGCACAGGACCGCCCCGAGCACCCCTTCTTCGGCGAGGGACTCGATCGAACTCTTGACGTACACCGACTGGTCCATGACCAGCTTGAGGTCCACGTCCGGGGTGGTCAGCCGGTCCTTCATTCCGGGCAACCCGTCACGAAGCCCGCCGACCACCCCGAGAGTGCTCGCTCCTTGCTGCCGGTACACCGGGATGTAAACCTGCCGGCGGCCGTCCACCCGGACGATGTTCGTCTGCACCAGGCTTGTGTCCTTCGGCACCGCCACGTCTCGTAGGAAGACAGTCCCGGACCGGTCGGTGCGAACCGGGATGTCCCCCATCCGGTCGATGAACTCGTACATCGAGTTCGAGTCGAGCGCGTAGTCGGTCGGACCAAGCCTTGCAGCCCCGGCGGGAAGGAAAATGTTGTACCGGTCCAGGGCGTCCATCACGTCCATCGGCGACAGGTTGCGGGCCTGCAACTTCTCCCGGTCGAGCAATGCCAGAACGGTCCGCAGCCGGCCGCCGTACACCACCGGTGCGTTCGCCCCCGGCGACGCCATGAGCATGTTCCGCACCTGGTATCGGCCGGTGTCGTACAGGGTGGACTCGTCCTGCGTCTTGCTGTTCAGGGCGACCAGGCAGACCGGGGTGGCCGATGTCGGGTCGTACGGCAGGATGACCGGCGGTAGGGTACCCGGCGGAAGGTTGGGGATGGCGGCGGTGGCCAGTGAGTTGACCTGTGTGAGGGCGGCGCTCGGGTCGGTGTCGTCCGAATAGTAGTTGCGGATGATGCTGGCTCCGACGATCGACCGGGACTCCTGCCGCCGCGTCCCGGCCGCCTGCCCGCACCACCGCTCCATCCGCCCGGTGATGTCGGCCTCGACGTTCGTGGCCGACATGCCGTTGTAGAACGTCAGCACCTGCACCGCCGGCGACTTGTACACCGGCAGGATGTCGGCCGGGATGAGTGACAGCGAGACGGCCCCGGCGATGACGACCGTCAGCGTTAGCACGGTGGTCGCTCGCGGGTTGACGAGCGAGAAGCGGATCAATCCGTTCATGAGGCGGTTCGCGTCCGGAAGGGGCGGGGCCGGCCGGGAGAGGTCGACCGGCCCCGCGTGGGGTGGGAGGTTCGCATGTGCCGCAGCGGCGGTTCGCGGTGTGGGTGCGTCAGTGCCCCACAGCCTGGGCTTCGCCCCCGATCGCGACCGACGTGCCCTCGTCGAGCGGACCCGAAGCCCGGACGATCACAACGTCGGTCGGAGCCAGCCCGGTGACCACCTCGGCCTCGATCCCGTTGTCGGTGGCGTACCGGACCGGGACGGCGTGCGCCTTCCCGTCGCGGACCACCCGGACCGTCCCCCGCCCGCCTTCGGCCTTCCCGGACAGGGCCGCAGACGGCACCCGAACGGCACCCGGGGTGCCCTCACTTAGCGTCAGGGCGACTCGCCCGTACATGCCGTGCCGCAGCCTGTCTTCCGGGTTCGGCACGTCCACCTCTGTCCGCATCGTCCGGCTCTGAGGGTCTTCGGCATCCGCCCACCGGCTCACCCCGACCTTGTTCGTCCCCTTCGTCTCAAACACTACCCCGGGCAGGGCGTCGATCTCGACCACCGCCGGGTCGCCCATGCTGACGTACGGCACGTCCCGGTCGGGCACCCGGACGACCACCCGCATCACATCCGTCCGCTCGACCGCCAGCACCGGGGTGGTGCCGCCCTGGTCGGCCGACTTGACGAAGTCGCCGACGTGGTAGGTACGTCGGGTGACCACCCCGGTGTACGGGGACCTGATGACCGTGTAGGCGAGCAGCACCTGGGACCGTTCCAACTCGGCCGCCGCCACCTCCACCCCGGCGTTCGCCTCGTCCACGTCGGCGACCGCCTGGTCGATCTTGGCCCGGGCGGTTGACGCCCGCTCGCTGGCCGCGTTGACTCCCTCCTTCGCCGCGTTCTCGGCTTCCAGGGCGGATAGGTAGAAGTCCTCCTGCTCGTCCACCGCCCGCGCGTCCAGCGCCCTCTCCTTTGCCAACTCCTTGAACCGGCCGAGCTGCTTCTCCCGGTACTGGCGGTACGAGGTCTTCGCCCGGACCATGACCTTGGCCAGGGTGACGGCCGCGTCCGCCGCCTTCGCCTCGGACTTCGCGGCCGCCAGGTGGGCCTCCATCTGCTTGACCTTTGCGGCCGCGTCCTTCACACGGGCGGCGTCCCGCTGGACCTGTTTCTCGTACTCAGGCACGGCGATCCGGGCGAGGATGTCCCCCTTCTTCACCCGGCTGCCGATGTCCACCGCCTGCTCGGCCAGGAACCCGGACGCCTTGGCGTACAAGTCGGCGGCCTCGAACGGCTCGACCGTGCCGGGTTGGGTACACACCCGGCGGATACCGCCGGCCGTCGGACGAACAACCTCGACCGGAACGGCCCCGCCGGCCGACGGCGGCGGGGCGGCAGCGGCGGCCGACGGTCCATGCGGCGGAAGCGCCAGGGAACGGCTCTGCCAGGTCCAAAATGCGATGGCCCCACCGACACCCACGATCGTGGCGCCAACGGTCAACCGCCGCATGTAGCGCGACCGCGTCGGTAAATGGCTCATCGAGAAACCTCGTTGATCCAGGCCAGGAGGCATATCAGGTGCTGCGAAAATCGAGCAAAGCAACCCGAGTACCAAACTGTATGGCTGACCTGTGACCGGTCACAACTTTTTATTCTCGAATAGGTTGCGAAATCTGACGAGTTCAGCGCGCTCGGCGATAGCGACGGCTGATCCAAGGTATGGAGACGCGACTCTAACCGTCGCGGTGAAATTTTCGCCTCACCTGTTACTATCCGCGTCCAATGCCACTGTATTACTCAGGCAGGGCCTCGCCGCGGTCAGACACCACCTTGTCGAGCGTGATCCCGAGTTCCTTGAGCTTGTACCTCAAGGTCGTACGGTTGATACCGAGCCGTTCACTGGCCTGAGCTTGGTGCCCGTGGGTAGCCCTCAGTGCCCGGGTGATCAACTCCCGCTCCGCCTCCCGAATCACGCGACCGTACACGTCCCCCTGGCCGTCCGAGATCGCGGCCTCGATCAACTCGCCCAGGGTCGGCCCGGTCGATAACGGAGGCGGAGTGGCTGTCCCGCTGACAAGTGCCTCTGTCACGTCGGTGACAAGACTCGGCGGCAGGAATTCGGTGAGGATCGTCTGCCCGGTAGCCCGCAAGAGGGACTCCTTGATCACCCCCTGGAGTTCCCGCACGTTGCCCGGCCACGGGTATCGCTGGAACCGTTCGATTACCTCCGGGGCGAACCCGCGGGCGTCCCGGCCGAGTTCGCGGGCGAAGCGGAACAAGAAGTGGTGAGCCAGTTCGGGAATGTCGTCCGCTCGGTCGCGCAGAGGCGGCACCGCGATCGTGACCACCTTCAGCCGGTAGTACAAATCGCTCCGGAACCTCCCGTCCGCGATGAGTTGTTCCAGGTTCCGGTTGGTGGCAGCCAGGATACGGACCTGGGTGGTGAGAGTCTGACTTCCGCCGACTCGCTCGAACTGCTGCTCTTGGAGAAGCCGGAGCATCTTGGCCTGCACCGGGAGGGGCATGTCGCCAATCTCGTCGAGCAGGAGCGTCCCGCCGTCGCACTGCTCGAACTTGCCCACCCGCTGCCGCTGCGCCCCGGTGAACGCCCCGAGTTCGTGGCCGAACAGTTCGCTCTCGACCAGTGCCTCCGGGATGGCGGCACAGTTGATCGCCAGGAACGGTTTGTCTGCCCGCGTGCTGTTGTGGTAGATGGCGCGGGCGACCAACTCCTTCCCGGTCCCGGACTCCCCGACAATCAGCACATTCACATCCTGCCGGGCGACCCGGCCGATCTGCTTGCACATCTCCTGGACCGCCGGGGTGCGGCCGAGGATGCGGTCGACGGCCGGCTCGTCCGGCAGCACCGCCGGCACCCGCATGAGCCGGGCGGCATCGAACGCCCGGCCGACCAGCCGGGTGAACGACTCCAAGTCGAGGGGTTTGAGCAGGTAGTCGAACGCCCCGCGGGTCATCGCCTCGATGGCCGCGTCGGCGGTCCCTCGGGCGGTGATCAAGATGACCGGCCGTCGGGGGTCAATCTCCGTCGCCCACCGGAGCAGGTCCAGTCCGGATCCGTCCGGGAGTTGCAAGTCCACGACCACCACGTCGGGCTGGTCGGCTTCGACCCGCCGCCGTCCCTCGGCAACCGTCCCGGCGGTCAGCACCTCGACCTCGGCAGAAGCGAACGCCTTCTGGAACGAGTGTCGGATGATCGGCTCGTCGTCAACGACCAGGAGTTTCGGCATCGGCATCCTCCGCGGCCGGCAGGGTGACGGTGAAACAAGCCCCGCCCCCAGGCCGGTTGGCGGCCGTCAGGGTGCCGCCGTGGTCCTCGGCCACCCGGCGGGCTACGGCCAATCCCAACCCGGTGCCGGACGGCTTGGTGGTGGCGAACGGGGTGAACAACACGGCCGTGAGTTCGGCCGCGATGCCGGAACCGGAGTCGTTCACCCGGCTGGTCGGCCGGGCGTTCGATGCCGCCCGGCTCATGCGGGTGCCGGCGGTGCT
>CANJKY010000325.1 GCA_947474875.1 Gemmataceae bacterium | reverse complement strand
GGCCGGTGTACCCGCCGCCGGGGATCATGGGGCAGGGCGGGTGGGAGGAGCCGGCTCAGGCCAGCTTGCTCAGCACCCTGTACGTGGACGGGCAGTACCTGCTCGCGTTCCCGAAGTCGCAGCCGACCGGGTACCCGCTGCTCACCAGCGGGTCGGCCACGCCGGGCGAGCAGGGGCGGATCGGGGCGTCCACCACCACCATCCTGGCCGGCGCGCCGGGCACCCTGAGCCTGGGCACCGCCAGCGGGTTCCGGATCAACGGCGGGGTGTGGCGGCCGCAGGACCACCGGCTGGGGGTGGAGGCCGGCGGGCTGTACTTCGCCCCGGTGTCGAACACCGCGTACCTGCGGTCGAGCGACCAGGGCATCCCGCTCATCGCCCGCCCGTTCATCAGCACCGCCACCGGCGGGCAGGGCGTGCTGCTGGCGTCGTCCCCGAGCGCGATCAGCGGGGAGGTGCTGTCCCGGGCCACCACCACCTTCTGGGGGGCGGAGGGGAACGCGCTGGTGAACGTGTACCGCTCGTGCCCGGACAACTGCCGGTCGTGGACGCTGAACCTGCTGGTCGGTTACCGGTACGCGGAGCTGGACGAGACGCTGTCGGTGAGCAGCCGGTCCACCGCCCTGCCCGGCCGCACCCTGCCGTTCGCCAACATCACCGTCGGCGCGCCGGCTAGCATCGAGGTGCGGGACTCGTTCCAGGTGGTGAACAAGTTCAACGGCGGGCAGGTGGGGCTACAGAGCCACTTCCGCTCCGGCCGGTGGTACGTGGGGGCGACCGGCAAGGTGGCGTTCGGGTCCACCAGCTCGACCGTCATCGTCGACGGCAGCAGCTACGCCCTGGACCCGACCACCCAGAACGCGGACAACCCGATCAACCGGGTGAACAGTCAGGCGATCGGCGGGCTGTTCGCCAACGCGTCGAACATCGGCCGGTACAAGGCGGACCAGTTCGCCATCCTGACCGATGTGAACGGGTCGGTGGGGTACAACTTCACCAGCTGGCTGACCGGCACGGTGGGGTACAACTTCATCCACCTGAGTGCGGTGGCCCGGCCGGGCCGGCTGTTCAACGGCCAGGTGGACCCGAGCCTGGTGCCGACCAGCGGCAGCTACGGGCTGGGGCCGAACGGCAGTCCGGCGTTCCGCATCCCGGTGGACGACTTCTGGATCCACGGGGTGAACTTCGGGTTCCTCATCCGGTACTGAGCCTGACGACTTCCTGCCGAAGCCCCCGCACGAGAGTGCGGGGGCTTTCGTCGTTCCGGGCTGCAACGCCGCGAGCGGCGTTCACCCCGTGGCCGCCGCCACTGCCAGCCGGCAGCCGGCCTCGAACTCGCTCAGGTCCACCCACTCGTTCACCGTGTGGATGTCGTTCTGCCCGGCCCCGAACGTGACCACCGGGATGCCGTGCTTGACCATCCAGTTGGCGTCCAGCCCGCCGTTCGCCACCCGCAGGTTGGGGGTGCGGCCGATGGCCGACACCGCCGCCGCCGCCATCTTCACCGCCGGGGCGGTGTCCTTCAGCCGGAACGGGTAGTAGTCGGTGCGGGCGTGGAACTTCACCTTGCCCGGCGTGCCCTCGTGGTCGGTCACGGCCGCCGCCGCCGACTCGAACGCCGCCTTGTACGCGGCGGTGATCGCCTTGAACACCCGCGGGTCGTGGCTGCGGCTCTCCCCCTTCGCCAGCAGGTAGTCGGTCACCACGTTGGTGGCGTCGCCGGCCGCCCCGCCGCCCTTGCCGGTGATCGGGCCGACGTTGCTCGTGCCGTCGCCGAGTTGCTTCGACACCTTGCCCCACCACCCGCCCTTCCGCACCTCGGCCAGCGCCAGCGCGAGGATGAGGGTGGACGAGATCCCCCGCTCCGGGGCCACCCCGGCGTGCGACGCCTTGCCGAAGATCTCGACCTCCCACCGGTCCGCACCGACCGCCCCGATGATGACGTCCCCGGCGGACCGGCCGTCGAAGTTGAACCCCATCTTCGCGCCGCCCAGGTCGGCCGGGTTCAGGTGGCGGGCGCCGAACAGCCCGGACTCCTCGCGGACGGTGAACAGCAGCGTCAGCGGCGGGTGCGGCAGCTTGTGCTTCAGCAGTTCGGCCGCCAGCGTGACCAGCACGGCACACCCGGTGCGGTTGTCCCCGCCGAGGGCGGTGTCGGCCGTGTTGACGATCTTCTTCCCGCTCAGCTTCGGCTTCGCCCCGGCGCACAGCGGCACCGTGTCCATGTGCGTCATGAACAGCCGTCGCGGGGCGTCCTTCATCGCCCCCTGCCCGGGTAGTTGCACGATCAGGTTGCCCGTCTGGGTGGGCAGCGGGATGCGGGTGTGGGCGTCGTCGTGCCTGATCGCCTTCGCCGGCACGCCCGCCTCTTTCAGGGCGGCGGCGATCTCTTTGGCGATCAGCTTCTCCTCGCCGGTGATGCCGGGGACGGCGAGGAACCGCATCAGGCGGGTGACGGCGGCGGACGAGTCGATGGGGTGCATGGGGCAACCGGGCAGGGAAACGGTGCCCCCTAACTTACGGCCGGTGGCGGGAGAAACGATCGGCCGGGGCGGTGTAAGTTCGGGCCGGTCAGTGCGACCAACAGACACCGCCCGGGGCACGGAGAATCCCGGACGAGTTCTCATCCCTCCCAGGAGTGTCGCATGACCGGGACGACCTCAACCCGCCTGGCCTTGGAATCGCTGGACGAACGAGCGGTGCCCTCCGCCAACCCGTTCGACCGATTCGACCAACCCCCGACCGTCGTGTACACCGAGACGAATGACCCGCGGGAGGGGCAGAACGCCGTCCTCGCCTACCGCCGCGACGCCCGCACCGGCGAACTGACCCGGATCGGCAAGTTCGCCACCGGCGGCACCGGCCAGTTGAACGTGCCCAAACTGGTCGGCCCGGACGACGGCGACCAGCAGGTGCAGGCCTCCGCCGACGGGCGGTTCCTGTTCGCCGTCAACCAGGGGAGTGATTCGGTCACCGCGTTCCGCATCCGGGGGAACGGTGGCCTGGAGCGGGTTGGCACGTTCGCCAGCGGCGGGGACCAACCGGACAGCATCGGTATCGCCGGGAGGTACCTGTACGTGGCCAACCGCGGGGACGCCGGCCAGGGCAACCCCGGCACCACCACCCCGAGCGTGACAGCCTTCACCATCAGCCGGGATGGGACACTCACCCGCATTGCCAACTCGACCGTCTCGTTCCCGGTCGGCACGTTCGTGACGCAGACGCTGGTGTCGCCGGACAACCGGTTCCTGTTCGTCGAGTCGGCCACCCTGTCGGGCACGGCCGGCGGGAACACGGTGAGCACGTTCCGCATTCAGCCGGACGGCCAGCTCGTTGCAGCCCCCGGCGGGCCGGCGGGGGCCGGCACCGACGCGCCGGTGCTGCTCGGGGCGGCCGCCCACCCGCGGCTGAACATCGTGTACACCGGGTTCGCGTCGTCCGCCCAGGTGGGCGTGTTCACCTACGACGAGACCGGCCGCACCAGCTACGTCGGTCCGGCCGCCGACACCGGAGCGGCCCCGTGCTGGTGCGTGGTGAGTGCGGACGGGCGTGTGCTGTACGTGGCGAACACCGCCACCGACTCGGTCAGCGTGTTCTCGCTCGCCGACCCGCTCCACCCGGTGCAGGTGCAGGAGTACGCGCTGGGCGGGCCGCGGACCAACGCGACCGGGCCGGGGGCGGCGAACGTGTTCGAGATCGCCCTCGACCCGACCGGCCGGTTCCTGTACGCCGTCACCCAGTCCACCGACCCGGCGTTCCCGCAGGGGAACCAGTTGCACACCCTGAATGTGGCCCGCGACGGCACCCTGAGCGAGCCGGTCGCCCCGGTCGTGTTCTCGACTTCGGACGTGCCGGCGAACGCCCACCCGCAAGGGGTGGAGGTGGTGTCAACCGCCGGCCGGGGCGGCGAACACGACCGCGACCGGGTGTACGTCGGGTTCGACCCCCGCGACGGCGACCCGGACCGCCCGTGGGACGCGCCCGGCCTGGCCCGCCGGTTCGCCCGGCAACACGGCTGACGGGTGTAAGGTGAACGGGGGCGGGGCGTCTAACACGGCCCCGCCCCGTTCCCGCAGGGACACCGGATGACACTCCCGCCGACCCCTCACCTGGACGACCCGCCGACCGACCCGCACCTGTGGGTGGACCGGCACGGCGACTACCTGTTCCGCTTCGCCCTCGCCCGCGTCGGCCGGCGGGAGGTGGCGGAAGATCTGGTGCAGGAGACACTGCTGGCGGCGTGGCGGGGGCGGGCGGGGTTCGCCGGCAACGCCCGGGAGCGGAGCTGGCTGACGGCCATCCTCAAGCGGAAGGTGATCGACTGGCTGCGGCGGGCGGTGAGGGAGCGCACCACCCAGCAGCCGGAGGGCGCGGACGAGTGGGTGGACGGGCAGTTCACCCGGCTGGGCGAGTGGCGGAAGAGTCCGAAGACGTGGCCCGACCCGACCCCGGGTGCGGACCTGGAGCGGGAGGAATTCTGGGCCGCCGTCCGCGGGTGCTCGGACAAGTTGCCCGCCCGCCTGCGGGACGTGTTCTTCCTGTGGCACCTGGAAGACAGGCCGACGGCCGAGGTGTGCGAGACCGCCGGCGTCACCGCGAATAACCTGTGGGTGATGCTCCACCGGGCCCGCTTGCGGCTGTGGCGGTGCCTGACCGAGAACTGGTACGGCCAGGCCCACCCCGAACCGGAAGGACGGAACGCACCGTGATCTCGTGCCACCGGGCGGCCGAACTGACGTCGCGGGAACTGGACCAGCGACTCCCCGCCCTCCAGGAGTTGGCCGTCGGGTTCCACCGCCTGCTGTGCCCCGGCTGCCGGCGGTACCGCGACCAGTTGGCCGAAGTGAATCGGGTGGCGGGTGAGTTGCTCGCCGCCGAGGGCGACGACCAGCCGGACGCCCGGACGCTGACCGAAGACGCCCGGGAGCGAATCCGTCACGCCCTCCGCGGGGAAGCGGCGGCCGAATGAGGCGGCCCGAGTCCTCGCTGCGGTTCGCCCCCCCCGTCACCCACATCCCGTTGACCGCCGCAGGGCTTCGAGGGTGTGAACCCCCCGCATGTGCCAGAGGCCGTCCCGCCCGCCTCACTCCCGGAACCCCTCGAACCGGTGGAAGGTGAGCCAGTTGGCATCGTGCGCGGTGTGCGCCTTGGTGCCGTCGGCCTCCGGGAAAGCGGTGCGGACGGCGGCGATGATGTCGTCGCCGTCGAACAGCCAGTCGGCGTACTGGAACCCGACCGTCGCCGGGTCCAAATCCGTCAGCAGATCCTTCTTCACCTCCCACGCCTTCAGATCGGCCGACGAGATCAGGGCGAGCGTGTTGCGGGTCTGGTCCGGCCGCCGCTCGCTCAGCCGGTACTCCTTCGGCACGTGGTTCGCCAGCG
>CANJKY010000324.1 GCA_947474875.1 Gemmataceae bacterium | reverse complement strand
CGCCGAGCCGGGCACGGGGGTGTCGGGGAACACCCCGCCGGGGTTCCGGATGATCAGTTCGTACCGCACGGCCGGCGGGGTGGTGGTGAGCAACCCGACGTTCCAGGTGCGGCCGAAGCCGGGCGAGTGCGCCGCCCCGGTGCCGCAGGCGCTGAGCAGCGGCGGGGTGCAGACGCTGCTGGCCGACGGCAGCGTGCGGACGGTAGCCCCGGGCATCAGCCCGGCGGCGTGGCGGGCGGCGGTCACCCCGGACGGCGGGGACATCAGCGGGGCGGGGTGGTGATTCGTGACCCAGGGCTTCCGCCCTGGGCTACGGCCGGCGGTCCCTTCAGGACGCAAGAACAGTCAGCCGTTTTCGCCGCGGAGCGGCCGTCGGATGTAGCCCAGGGCGGAAGCCCTGGGTCACGGTGGGAAGACCTCACCGCCCCGGAGGGGCCGGCGGACCATCTTTCGTGAAATCCAACTCCGGGTGGTATTCACTCGGCGAAACCCGCGGCGGGCGGGCGAGCGGGTTGACCGGCGCCACCCTCTTTCGCCTGCGGAACCCGAGCCACCACCGCACCACGTTGTACACCGCCAGCAGCGCGGCCAGGTACCCGCCGGCGTCCAGGAACGCCGGGTCGCGGCCGGCCAGCGCCTCGGGCGGGAACACCTTTTCCCGCAGCAGCAACACGGCGGCGAACCCGGCCCACAGGGCGGCGAACGTCAGCCGCAGCACGGTCGTCAGCATCGCCACCCCTCCGCACCATCCGTATGTTAAGACCGACGGCCGGAAAATTCGTGTAAGCCCCGCCCGCCCCCGGTGTATCATCACGTCGGCCGTGTTCGCTGCCACGGTGACCGATGTCGAGTCCTCCGGTCTGCTCCATCTCGTACCGCCGGTCACGCTTTTCTACCAAGCTGCCGGACGATCGCCTGTACACGCCGTCGCACTACTGGCTGCGGGAAGTCGAGCCGGGACTGTGGCGGGTCGGGGCCACCCGGTTCGCCCAGCGGATGCTCGGCGACCTGGTGGAGTACGGGTTCGAGGTGAAGCCGGGGCAGGCGGTGGACCGCGGGGACATCGTCGGCTGGATCGAGGCGTTCAAGGCGACGTGCGACGTGTTCTGCGTCGGGGTGGGGGCGTTCGAGCGGGAGAACCCGGTGCTGGCCGCCGACCCGCGCCGGTTCGACATCGACCCGTACAACGAAGGCTGGCTGTACGAACTGCGGGGCACGCCCGACCCGCTGGCGGTGAACGCCGTCGGGTACACCCAGCTGCTGGACCTGGCGATCGACAAGATCCAGGGCAAGGAAGCGATGATGGACCGGCCGCCGACCGACGACGTGGGGGACTGAGAGTGGTAGGCACACTCCGTGTGCCGTTCTTCAGGCCAGAAACGGCACACGGAGTGTGCCTACCACTCAAAGAGGACAACCGATGGGCAAAGCCCGGTACATTATGGTCGGCGGGTTCCTCGGGGCGGGCAAGACCACCGCGCTGCTGCGGCTGGCCGAGCGGTTCCGCGACCAGGGCCTCCGCGTCGGCCTGATCACCAACGACCAGAGCGTCGGGCTGGTGGACACGACCTTGCTGTCCAACCACGACTTCCCGGTGGCGGAGATCACCGGCGGGTGTTTCTGCTGCAAGTTCAACTCGCTCACCGACGCGGCCGAGGAGCTGTCCGCCGACGACCGCCCGGACGTGTTCCTGGCCGAACCCGTCGGCAGTTGCACCGACCTGGTGGCGACGGTGGCGTACCCGCTGCGGCGGATGTACGGCGAGCAGTACAGCATCGCCCCGTTCAGCGTGCTGGTCGACCCGGTGCGGGCCGAACGCATCCTCGGGCTGACCACCGGCGGCAAGGCGTTCTCCCCGAAGGTGGTGTACATCTACCGCAAGCAGCTCGAAGAAGCCGACATCATCGTCGTCAACAAGGTGGACACGCTGGATGAGGAGCGGCTGAGAAAGCTGACCGCCGCGTTGCAGGCCGAGTTCCCGCAGGCGAAAATCGTTCCCCTGTCCGCCCGCCACGGCACCAACCTGGACGAGTGGGCGGCAGTGATCGACGCCACCGAGCAGTCCGGCCGACCGGCCATGGCCGTGGACTACGACACGTATGCGGATGGGGAAGCGCTGCTCGGGTGGGTGAACCTGACGGCCAAGCTGAAGGCCGAGGCGCCGTTCGACGGCAACAAGTTCCTCGCCGACCTGATGGCCGCGGCGCAGGGCGAGCTGAAGGCGAACGGGGCCGAGGTGGCGCACCTGAAGGCCACCCTCACCCCGGACGAGGGGAGCGACCTGGCGGTGATGAACCTGACCCGTACGGACGGGCGGGCGGAGGCCAGTCACGAACTGCGAGACGAGGTGCAGGCCGGCGAGCTGATCGTCAACCTGCGGGCCGAGGCCGACCCGGAGGTGCTGAAGACGGTGGCCGTCGAGGCGCTCGACGGGGTGATGCGGGAGTGGCGGGTGAACGGCCGGTTCGAGCACGTGGAGGCGTTCCGCCCCGGCCGGCCGGTGCCGACCCACCGGGACGTGAACGGGTAACTCATGACCAAGCCGCTGCGGGTCCTGTACTGCCACTGCACCTACGCCAACGTCGTGCCGAAGGCGACGAAGGAGGAGGTGCTGCGGCGGCTGACCGAATCCGACGTGCCGTTCGATGCCGTGCCCGACCTGTGCGAGATGAGCGCGAAGAAGGACCCGGCGCTGGCGGACCTGGCGGCCGACGGCTGCCTAAAGATAGCAGCGTGCTACCCGCGGGCGGTGAAGTGGCTGTTCCACGCGGTCGGGGTGAAGCTGCCCGACACCGCCGAAGTGCTGAACATGCGGACCGACACCGCCGACGCGGTCGCCGCCAAGCTGCTGGAACCGCCGGCGTGAGCCGGCGGGTGGACGTACGACCCGGCCGGCTCACGCCGGCGGTTCCTGGAAGAATGGGCTCATGAGCATCCCGCTGCCGCTGCCGCTCTCCGCCCCGCCGCCGGCGTCCGCCGCCGCGTTCCGCGTGGCCGTGTACGAGGGCACCGGGGCGAACCCGTTCCCGCCCGGCGAGCGGACCGCCCTGGTGACGGCGCTGCTGGCGAAGGGATTGTCCGTCAGCGTCATCCGGCCGGGCGGATCGGCGGGCAACCTCGTCGCCGGGTCGCTGCTGGTACTCGGTCACTTCACCGACGAACAACCCGACCACGCCGCCACCGACAGCGGGGTGTCAGTGTACTTCCGGAACGTGGCCGGGAAGTCGGCGGCCGAGGCGGTGGAGCTGGCGGTGCAGGTGCGGGCCGCGGCGAACATCCCCGAGCCGGCCAAGTGGAAGCCGTGGTTCCCGGTCATCGACTACGACCGCTGCACCAACTGCATGCAGTGCCTGTCGTTCTGCCTGTTCGACGTGTACGGGGTGAACGAGGGCAAGATTCAGGTCCAGAACAACAACAAGTGCAAGACCGACTGCCCGGCCTGCTCGCGGGTGTGCCCCGAAGTCGCCATCCTGTTCCCGAAGTACCGGCACGGGCCGATCAACGGGGACGTGGTGAGCGCCGACGACGTCCGCCGGGAGAGCATGAAGGTGGACATCTCGTCGCTGCTCGGCGGCGACATCTACGCCGCCCTGCGGGACCGCAACGCCAAATTCAAGAGCCGGTTCAGCAAGGAACGCGACTCGGACAAGGCGCTGGAGGAGCGGCAGAAGTGCCTGGTGAAGCTGGGCGAGAAGCTGGACATCCCGCCGGAGGTGTTCGCCAGCCTGCCCAGCCCGGACGAGATCCAGCGGAAGGCGGCCGAGGCGAACGCGAAAGCGCAAGCGGCACTGGAGGCGAACAAGTCGTGATCTTTTCCTTCGCCAAGCGGATGCTCACCGAGGTGGACCCCCGCCTGCTGTGGAAGCTCGGGTACAACTTCGGGCTGAAGGGGATGGTGTCGGTCGAGCGGTTCAAATCCCGCTTGAAGAAGGGCGTCCACTTCCCGCCGTTCCTGTTCATCAGCGTCATCAACAGTTGCAACCTGCGGTGCCAGGGCTGCTGGGTGGACGTGGCGGCCAAGCAGAACGTCATCGACAAGGACACGCTGAACCGCGTCATCACCGACGCCAAGCGGAAGGGGAACAGCTACTTCGGCATCCTCGGCGGCGAGCCGTTCATGCACCCGGACCTGCTGGACGTGTTCGACGCCCACCCGGACTGCTACTTCCAGGTGTTCACCAACGGGCAGTTGATTACGGATGCGGTGGCGAAGCGGCTGAACCGGGCCGGCAACGTCACCCCGCTGATTAGCATCGAGGGCACCGCCCTGGTGAGCGACCAGCGCCGCGGGCGGTCCGACGTGCTGAATAAGACGCTGGCCGGGCTGGAGAACTGCCGCAAGCACAAGCTCGTCATCGGCGTGGCGAGCAGCATCTGCCGCACGAACATCGACCTGGTGAGCGAGGACTGGCTGAAGAAGCTGATCTCGCTCGGCGTGCATTACGCCTGGTTCCACACCTACCGGCCGGTCGGCCCCGACCCGAACTACGACCTGGCGCTCACGCCCGAGCAGGTGCTGCATGTGCGGCGGTTCGGGGTGCAGATGCGGGCGAAGCTGCCCATCGCCATCGTCGACCCGTACTGGGACGACCAGGGGCAGGCGCTCTGCCCGATGGCGACGGGCGTGAGCCACCACATCGGGCCGTGGGGCGACATCGAGCCGTGCCCGATCATCCAGTTCGCCACCGACAACATCAACACGAGCAAGAAGAACATCTACGAGATGCTGACGCAGTCGGCGTTCCTGAAGGAGTTCCGCGAGGAGTCGGCGAAAGTCACCCGCGGGTGCATCGTGCTGGAAAAGCCGCAGCTCATCAAGGAGCTGGTGATCAAGCACGGGGCGAAGGACACGACGGCCCGCAAGAGTGCGATGCGGGAGGTGGAGGCGATGACCCCGCGGAACAGCCAGAGCAACCCCGGCCACGAAATCCCCGAAGAGCATTGGGCGTACAGGTTTGCGAAGAAGCACTGGTTCTTCGGGTTTGGAGCGTACACCTAACAACGAACGCGATGCATGCCGAAATCGCCAGTCTGTACGAGAGATTTCGAGTAGTTCCGTTTCCCGCTGTCGCTCGATGCCGGGAAGCGGATGGTGTAGATCTGATCGCTGCGGACTACACTACAGCGGGTTGTGTGCAGACGTTTGTTGCACGCGGAGAATTGGACCCATGGCGGCTGGCGGTTCTCGGTTTGTGTTTCGGCGACTTACAAAGGGTCGTGGCCGGCTCGGATGGAGAGGTGCGCGAGTATTTCGAGAACCTTCGTGAACTGGCGGAGATGGTGCTGAAGGCGATTCGGGATGCCCGATCGCCGACCCCGTAGGGTGGGTCCAGCGGGCGCTTCGCCCGCGCCGACCCACGGGGAATGTGAACCGCGTGGGTCGGCGCGG
>CANJKY010000323.1 GCA_947474875.1 Gemmataceae bacterium | reverse complement strand
CTCGGCCCGCCCCACAGCCACAGCAGCACCACCGACTTCGCCGTGCCGGGGGTCCGCCCCCCGTCGTTCGCCCGCAGCAGCCCGGCCAGGCGTAGCCCCAGCACCGACGACGCCCCGGCGTGCAGGAACGCCCGGCGGTGGGCGGTCTGGCACGTCCGCTGGGTCTGTCGGCCGAACAGGAGCATGGGAGCGGCTTGGCGGGGGGTGAGGTGATTATCGCACGGATCGGCCGACGGGTGAAGTGGCATTCATGTGTTCGCGGCGAGTGACACGAGCCGGGCAAGCCGCCCGGCTCGTGTCACTCGCCGCGAAAAAGTCTGGACTCAGATCTTCAGCACGCCGGTGCTGTCGCCGAACGTCTTGGTGCCGCAGCCCATCCGCTCGAACATCGCCAGGTACAGGTTCATGAGCGGGGTGTTGAACGGCACCTTCGTGTACCGCCCGCCCTCGACCGTGCCGCCGCCCTTGCCGAGCAGGAGAATCGGCAGGTCGTCGTGGTTGTGCCGGTCGCCGTCGCCGATGCCGCTGCCGTAGACCAGCATGAGGTTGTCCAGCAGGGTGGTGCCGTTCGCCTCTTTCACACTCTTCAATTTGCCCGTCAGGTACGCCAACTGCTCGATGTGGAAGGTGTTGATCTTCTTCAGCTTCTCCTGCTTCTCCGCGTTCTTCTGGTGGTGGGACAGGTCGTGGTGCCCCTCGCCCACGCCGATCGACTTGTACGCCCGGTTGCTGCCGTCGTTGGCGAACGGCAGCGTCACCACGCGGGTGGTGTCGGTCTGGAACGCCAGCACCATCAGATCGCACATCAGGCGGATGTGGTCCTGTACCTCCGGCGGGATGCCGGCCGGCGCCTTCATGTCCGGCTTGGCGATGGTCTTCGGCGACTCCGCCTCCTTCCGCACCCGCTCGATCCGCTGCTCCACCTCCCGCACCGACACCAGGTACTCGTCCAGCTTCCGCTTGTCCGACTCTCCGAGGGTGCCGGTCAGCCGCTTGGCGTCGTCCAGCACGAAGTCGAGCACGCTCTTGTTGTACGCGTCCCGCTTGGCCCGCGCCGCCTTCGCCTCCTTCGAGTCGCCGTCGCCGAACAGCCGCTCGAACACCGCCTTCGGGTCGCACTCCTTGGCGTTCGGGGTGCTCTCCCCCCGCCAGCTCAGGTTGGACGAGTACGCGCAGCTGTACCCGCTGTCGCAGTTGCCCGCCTGCTGCCCTCGCTCGATGCCCAGTTCCAGCGACGGGAACCGCGTCTTGTCGCCCACCGCGGCAGCGATGTGCTGGTCGGCCGACTGGCCGGAGCGGATGTCCGCCCCGTGCGTCTTCCGCGCCTGCCGGCCGGTGAGGAACGCGGACATGGCGCGGGCGTGGTCGCCGGGGCCGTCGCCGTTCGCCCGCGCCTTGTCCAGGGCCAGCCCGTGGAACAGGTTCAGGCTGTCCTTGTACGGCTCCAGCGAAGACAGGATGGACGGCAGCTTGTCCAGCTTCCCTTCCTTCGTCGGGAACCAGTCCGGCAGGTGAACGCCGTTCGGCACGTAGATGAACGCAGCCCGCTTCGGGGCGGCCGCGGCGGCCGGGCCGGCGGAGCGGGCCAGCGAGCCGAGCCAGGGGAGGGCGACCATCGTGCCCAGCCCGCGGAGGGCGGTCCGGCGGGTGATCGGACGGGTCATATCAGTCGCTCCTCTTCCCTTTGCGTTGTTGGAAGGGTTCGCTTTCGACGATTGCTACAACCAGGGCCGAGAACCGGTCGTCCCCGGCCTTCAGCTTCGCCACCAGGTCGTCCAGCACGCACTTGTCGTAGTACTCCAGACCACGGCCGAGGGCGAACGTGGTCAGCTTCTCGGCCAGACAGCGGCGGAACAGGTCCGCTTTACCGAGCAGGATCTTCCGCAGCTCGGCCGGGCCGTCGAACTTCGCCCCGCCGGGCAGCACCCCGCTGGCGTCAATCTTAACCTTCTTTTCGTCCTCCCGCCACGCGCCGATACCGTCGAAGTTCTCCAGCCCGAACCCGATAGCGTCCATCTTGTCGTGGCAACTGGCGCACGACGGGTTGGCCCGGTGCTGCTCCATCTGCTGCCGGAGGGTGCCCTTCAGCTCGGTCTTTTCCAGTTCGGGCACGTTCGGCGGCGGGGGCGGGGGCGGGCTGGCGAGGATGTTCTCCAGCACCCACTTGCCCCGCTTGACGGGCGAGGTGCGGGTGGGGTTGGAGGTGACGGTGAGCACGCTGGCATGGGTGAGCACCCCGCCGCGGCGGCCGTCCGGCAGCGTCACCTGGCGGAAGTCGTTCCCACTCACCCCCTTGATGCCGTAATGCTTCGCCAGCCGCTCGTTCAGGAACGTGTAGTTCGAGTCGAGGAACTCCGTCACCTTGCGGTCGTTCTTTACCACGTGGTCGAAATACATCTCCGTCTCGCGGACCATCGCCGCCTTCAGCCGGTCGTCCCACGTCGGGTAGATGGCGGTGTCCGGGGTGACGCCCCACACGCTCCGCAGCATCAGCCACTGGCCGGCGAAGTCGGACATGAGCGACTGGCTCTTCGTGTCCTTGAGCATCCGCGCCACCTGCGCCTTCAGCACGCCGGGCTTCCGCAACTCGCCCTTGTCGGCTAGTTGGAACAGCTCGTCGTCCGGCATGCTCGACCACAGGAAGTAGCTCAGGCGGGTGGCGAGTTCGTGGTCACTGATCGTCCGCGACTGGTCGGGGGCCTTCGGGTCGTCTTCGACGCGGAACAGGAAGTGCGGGGAGACCAGCACTGCCTTGAGCGGCAGCTTGATCGCCTGTTCGAACGGCTCGCCGTTTTCGGCGGCGAGTCGGTACAGCTTCATCAGCCGCTGGACTTCGTCCGCCTTCACCGGCCGGCGGTAGGCGCGGCGGACGAAGTCGGTCAGCACCTTCTCGGCCGACGCTGACTTGTCCTTGGTGCCGTCGGTGGCCGGGCGGGCGGCCATGATCTTCTTCACCGACGGCGGCTGCGGCTTCGGCGCCCCGCCGAGCGGCCCCTCCATCTCCAGCGTCTGCACCCCGAGGTTGCGGTGCTGCTTCGCCGCCGTGTCCTCGAACGGGTTGGTGAAGAATGCCGCCAGCCGCTTCTCCCCAGCCGTCACCCGCGTGCGGACCTCGTACACTTGAGGCTTGTCTTCCGGGGCGGTCACGTCGAACGTCTTCGCGTCCTTGCCGTCGATCCGCACGGTCATCTTCGCCGGGTCTTTGCCGACCTTGCTCCCCCACGCCTTCACCCGGATGGCGTACTCGGCGTCCACCGGGAAGTTCACCTTCTCCAGGAACGCCGAACCCTCGGAGCTGAACACGATCACGTCCTTGTTGTTTTCCTTGAACTTCGCCCCCCGCGGGGCGACCAGGATGTTCTGCGGACGGTACGTCTGCTTGGACTGCGGGATGGACTCCGGCTTGGGCAGCGCACGGTTGAGGATTTGTTCGGCCGCGGTCAGGTACTTCTCGATCAGGATGGGCTGGACGGACAGCACGTCCCCGATGTTGTCGAACCCGTACCCCACGTCGTCGGACGGGAAGTCGTTGGCCGGCTGGAAATCGGTCACGCCGCACAGGTCGCGGATCGTGTTGTTGTACTCCGCCCGGTTCAGCCGCCGCATGGTCACCCGACCGGGGTCCTTCGGCCCGACGCAGCTCACCTTCAGCAGGGTGCCGCTCAGGTACGTCACCACCGCCGTCCGCTCGCCCGCTTCCGGCTGCTTCTTCTTCTTCGGCGGCATGTCCCCGGCCAGCAGCACCCGCTCGACCGACTCCCACGTCTTGCGGTCCTTCTTGGCGTGGGCGGCCGACTCGAACACGTCCAGGGTGATGCCGCCGGAGTTGTTGTCCGCGCTGTGGCAGTTGTTGCAGTACTTGTTCAGAAACGGCACGACCGTCTTGCCGAACTCGTCGGCCGGCGACTTGGCCGCCGGCTGGGCCGCGACCTCATCCGGCCGGCTGGCGGCCCCAACCGCCACGACGGCGAACAGGGTACACGCCATCAGCCCGAACCCGAGTGCGCGCAAGCGGATCGGCATAGTTCGACGGCCTCGCTGCAGAAATCAGAGACGCGACCACGGGGTGGCGCGATTCGGCGGGCGGGGGTTCCGACACAACCCGTTCGAGAACGGGAACGAGTGTCGGAATTCTCCCCAGTAAGAGTTTAGTTCGACCGGCCGGGGCGAACAAGGGAAACTGTCGCCGCTCATTTGTTTATCACGACGGCGGTGGGTCAGTTCTGACAGAAATGCACCGGGTTTACGTCCGGGGCGTGATGCGATCTTTCCCGACCCACGGCCGCAGCACCTCGGGCACGATCACCGACCCGTCGGCCTGCTGGTAGTTCTCCAGGATGGCGATCAGCGCCCGCGTGCAGGCCACCGCTGTGCCGTTCAGCGTGTGGACGAACGGCAGTCCGCCGCCCTTCTTCTCCTTCGGCCGGTAGCGAATTTTCAGCCGCCGCGCCTGGTAGTCGGTGCAGTTCGACGTGCTGGTGATCTCGCCCCAGTCCCCGCCGGCGCCGCGGCCGGGCATCCACGCCTCCAGGTCGTACTTGCGGTACGCCGGCCCGCCCAGGTCGCCGGTGCAGGTGTCGATCACCCGGAACGGGATGCCCAGGCCGGTGAACATCTCCTCCTCGATGCCGCGGATCTCCTCGTGGATGGCGTCCGACTGGGCCGGGGTGCAGAAGGCGAACATTTCGACCTTGGTGAACTGGTGGACGCGGTAGATGCCGCGGGTGTCGCGGCCGGCGGCCCCGGCCTCGGTGCGGAAGCAGTGCGACAGGCCGACGTACCGCTGCGGCAGTTGGTCCTCCGGGATGGTGCTGTCCGCCAGCATCCCGCCCAGGGTGATCTCGGCAGTGGCGATCAGGCACAGGTCGGTGTCGGCGACCGTGTACACCTGCCGCGTCTCGGCGTTGTCCCGCGGCATGAACCCGATGCCCTCCAGGATGTCCGCCTTCGCCAGGTCCGGGGTGATGACCGGGGTGAACCCCTTCGCCACCAGCTTGGTGATCGCGTACTGCACGAGCGCCAGTTCGAGCAGCACCCCCTCGTTCTTCAGGAAGTAGAACTTCTGCCCGGCCACCTTGGTGCCGGCCTCGAAGTCGGCCAGCCCGAGCGACAGGCACAGGTCGACGTGGTCCTTCGGCTTGAAGTCGAACGCCGGCTTGGTACCGAACTCGGCGACGGTGACATTGGCGGCCGAATCCGTGCCGACCGGCGCGGCCGGGTGCGACATGTTCGGGATGACGGACAGCGCCGCCTTCAGTTTCGCCTCCACCTCGGCGAGCTGGGCGTCGAATCCGGCCACCTGCTCCTTCAGCTTGCCGCTTTCCTCCTTCAGCTTGGCTCGTTCCTCCGGCGTGGCCTTCTTGAACCCCTCGGTGATCTGGTTCTGCTTGGCCTTCGTCTCGTCG
>CANJKY010000322.1 GCA_947474875.1 Gemmataceae bacterium | reverse complement strand
TCGTCCAAATTTCTTTGCCGGTGGCCGCGTCCAGGCAGGTCAGCTTGCCGGTCGCCCCGGTCGAGTACACCCGCCCGCCGGAAACCGTCGGCGTGGACCGCGGGCCGACGCCGGCGTTCTGGTCGGTGAACTTGGCCGGGTAGGTGTGCTCCCACACCAGCTTGCCGGTGCCCGCGTCCAGGCACACGACAGCCTCGTCGTTCCCCTGCTGCTCCATCGTGAACAACCGGTCGCCGACCACCGCGAACGACCCCCAGCCGGGGCCGATCTTGATCTTCCAAAGCTCCTTCGCCTGGGCGAACCGGGTCGGGTCGAGGTTCACGCCGGTCAGCTTGTTGTCCCGGTTCGGCCCGCGGAACTCGGCCCAGTCGCCGGGTTTCACCTCGATCGCACCGGCTTTCGTCTCGGCCGTCTGCCGCTGGCCCTTGATGGCAGCGAACGCATCCTCTGGTTTCGGCGTCCACCGCCATGCCAGTTCCGGCACCATATGCGAATCGGTCGATTCCTGACGCACACAAGCCATCGCCGCCCAGCCGACCAGGATGGCAATGTACACCCCCGGCCGCCGGACCTCCGGACCGAACGGGAAGCTGACCAGCAGCCAGCCGACCCATAGGGCGAGCACGAGCGGCACGCCGTACACCGCCGGGGCCATCGGCGGGATGCCTTGCACGGCCAGTTCGCCAGCGAGAATGCCGAACGGCACGAGGAAGCAGGCGATCACCGCCCAGCGGTCGGCCCGGCTGACCCCGGCCAGCCGCGACCACCACACCATCGCCCCGGCGATGGCGATGACGGGCGCTACCATCATCATCAGGTACTGGGCGGACCACCGCTCGATGACGAACGGCGGAATCAGCAGCATGGCGAGGACGACGGCCAGCACCACCACCCCCGGCCACACCCGGCGGGGCCAGCGTGGTGGGGTGTCGAGCGTCGGCGGGAGGAACGGGTTAGACATGGTGATTCACTCCTGGCGAGCGGGGGGGGCGTCAGCCCCCCGAGTCTTGGGGGGCTGATGCCCCCCGCTCGCCTTTAATAGGTCGCCCGGCCGCCGCTGATGTCGAAGCAGAACCCGGTGGTGAAGCTGCAATCGCCGCTGCTCAGGAAGTGGACGAGCGCCGCCACCTCGTCCGGCTTGCCGGTGCGGCCGAGCGGGATCTTGCTCAGCATCATCTTCACCTGCTCCTCGTTCAACTGGTCGAGGATGGGCGTCTGGATGACCGCCGGGGCGACGCTGTTCACGCAGATGTCGCCCTTGCCAATCAACTCCTTCGACAGCGATTTGGTCAGGCAGATGACCGCCGCCTTGCTGGCGCTGTACGGCGCCATCTTCGGGTTCCCCTCCTTGCCGGCGATGCTGGCGATGTTCACGATCCGCCCGTACTTCCGCTCGATCATCCCCGGCAGCACCGCCTTGCAGCACAGCACCAGTCCGGTGACGTTGATGTTCATCACGAATTCCCAGTCCTCTCGCACGCTCTCCCAGATGGGCACGTCGCGGCCCGGCTTGCTGGCCACGCCGGCGTTGTTCACCAGAACGTCCACCGGCCCGGCCTTCTTCACGATCTCGCCGAACACCCGGTCCAGGTCGGCCTCTTTAGTCAGGTCGCCGACCAGAGGCACCCCGCCGATCGCCTTCGCCACCCGCTCGGCGTTGGCCGCGTTCATATCAAATACGCCCACCGTCGCCCCACCCGCGGCCAACCGCCGGCAGATGGCCTCGCCGATCCCCTGCCCGCCGCCGGTGACCACTGCCACTTTGCCGTCCAGTCGGAACAGATCGCCCGCCATGTGTCATCCCCTTCGGGTGGAGTTCGTACCGCTTGGCCTACGTTTAAGGACGGGGGAGCGGAACGGCCAACCGCCGGGAGCAGACTCGTGTTGTCGAAACCGGGGCCGGATCGCATGATAGGGTCAACCTTGCGGGCGACCGCCCGCCGGGACGGAACGGAGCCGGGCACGACATGCGACACCACCGCGCCGGGGACGGCGAACGCATTCTGGCGGTCTTCATCGACTTCGAGAACCTGGCTCTGGGGTTCCACGGCAAGCGGGACCGGTTCCAGATCGAGAAGGTTTTGGAGCGGCTGGTCGAGAAGGGCAAGATCGTTGCCAAGAAGGCGTACGCCGACTGGAGCCGGTTCGGCGGGTTCGCCGGCGCGCTGCACGAGGCGGCCATCGAGTTGATCGAGATCCCGAAACGGAGCATGACCGGGAAGAACTCGGCCGACATTCGGCTGGTGGTGGACGCGGTCGACCTGGCGTACTCGAAGGACCACATCGATACGTTCGTGATCGTGTCCGGGGACAGCGACTTCTCCCCGCTGGTGTCCAAACTGAAGGAGTTGGGCAAGCACGTCATCGGCCTGGGGCTGGTTGAGGCCACGTCCAACCTGCTGCGGGACAACTGCGACGAGTTCATCTACTACGAGGACCTGGACCGCCCCACGCCGATCCAGATGGGAGAGATGCCCAGCTTGCCGGATAATAAGCGGAAGGTGTTCGGCCTACTCCTGGACTCCCTGCTGGCGCTGCGGCGGGAGAATAAGGAGGTGATCTACTCGTCCATGGCCAAGGACACGATGAAGCGGAAGCGGCCGTCGTTCAACGAGGAGTACCACGGGTACCGCACGTTCAGCGACCTGCTGGAGGACGCCGCCCGGCATGGTCTGGTGGAGATCGAAAAACACAAAACGAGCGGAACCTACGTGATCGCCCGGTTCGGGGGAGAACTTCGCGGCGGACCCGGCGTGTTGCCCCCGCCGCTGCCACACCCACAGCCGATGGCCCTGCCGCAGCGACAGCAACCGCCCGCACTCCCTGAGCGGGAACGAGAGCGGGACCGGGACATTCGACCGCGGCAGGAGCAACGCCCGCCGGTTCGCCCGGCGGCGCCACCGCCGGCCCGCCCGGTGGCCTCGCCGCCCCCTCCGGTTCGATCCGCTTCGCCTCCACCGGCACCGGTTCGCTCGACACCGCCGCCACCTCCCCAGCCGACCCGTCCGCCGGTCGAGGACGAGGACGAGTTGCCGCTGGGCCGTAACCTGATCGAAGAGGTGGATGAGGTGGACGAGGCCGAGGACGACACCCTGCCGAGCTATGGCCCGGGGCGGAAGAACTCGGCACCGGCCAAACCGAGCACCAGACAGCCGGCCAAGCCGAAGACGGTGGCCAAGCAGCCGGCGAAGGCCGCGGAGAAAGCACCGGCCAGTCGAGGCAAACAGCCGGCGAAGCCGAAACCGGCCGAGGAGCCGCCGAAGCGGGGGCGTTCGACCGTCGCAGGCGGCCGGGCGGCGCCACCCCCTCCACCCCCGCCCCCACCGCCGTCGTCGAAGCCCAAGCCGAAGCCGGTCGAGGAGGATTCGTTCGGCGCCGGGTTGGACGACTGAGCTATGGTTGCCCGTCGGTCCCCGGCCGACGGTCCCAGCCCGCTCCCCCGAGGGTCCGGCCCGTGCCCGCCCTGTTCGCCGTCACCCTGTTCGCCAGCGCCGCCCTCCTGTTCCTGGTTCAACCGCTGGTCGGCAAGATGGTGCTGCCGCTGCTCGGCGGCAGCCCGGCGGTGTGGAACACCTGCATGGTGTTCTTCCAGGCAGTCCTGTTGCTCGGCTACCTGTACGCACACAAGCTGGCGTCCGTCCGCGACACACGCCGGCAGGTGTGGATTCATTTGGCGGTGATCGGGGCCGGGGCCGCCGCCCTCGGTGTCGCCGCCGTCCTCACCCCGACGCCGGTGCCGGTCCTGTCGTCACTCGCCCCGCGAGGGGACGGGTTCCCCATCTTGAACGTGCTGGCCATCCTGGCCGTCGGCGTCGGCGTGCCGTTCTTCGTCGTCTCCACCACCGCCCCGTTGCTTCAGAAGTGGTTCGTGGCCACCGGCCACCCGTCTGCCCGCGACCCATACTTTCTCTATGCGGCCAGCAACGCCGGCAGCCTGCTCACCCTGCTCGCGTACCCGCTGGCCGTCGAACCGCTGATGCGGGTGGCGGATCAAGCGTGGGTGTTCGCCACCGGGTTCGCCGCCGTGGCGGTGCTGGTGGCGGTGTGCGGGCGGGCTGCAGCGAACCCGTTGCGGCCGCCGTCGCTCACACTCACCCCGCAGGCCGAGGCGAGCAACGGCGACATCTCGACCCGCCGCAAAATGCTGTGGCTCGCGCTGGCGTTCGTGCCCTCCAGCCTGATGCTCGGGGTCACCACCCACCTGACCACCGACATCGCCGCGATCCCGCTGCTGTGGGTGCTGCCGCTTGCCCTGTACCTGCTCACGTTCATCATCGCCTTCGCCCGCGGGTCGCACACCCTGCTCGGGCTGCTGTCGAACGCTACCCCGGTGGCCACCCTGTTGCTGGTGTTCGGCGTCACCTCCGGCATCGAGCTGAGCGTGTTCCTCCAGGTGCTGATCCACACCGGCGTGTTCTTCCTGGTCGCCCTCACCTGCCACACCCGGCTGGCCGCCGTGCGGCCGGACGCCCGCCACCTGACCACCTTCTACCTGTGGGTGTCGCTCGGCGGGGTGGCCGGCGGGGTGTTCAACGGGCTGCTCGCCCCGGTGCTGTTCCCGCAGGTGATCGAGTATTCGACGGCCCTCGCGGCCGGGTGCCTGCTCCTGCCGCCGACGCGGGCGAAGGACGAAGCTCCGGGGGCCGAGAACCGCGAAGGGCTGCGGCTGATGGTGGACCTGATGGTGCCGTTCGCCATGGTCCTCGTCTGCTTCGGACTGCGGGTGTTCGACGGCATGCCGCCGGCCGAGTGGGTGAACAAGCAAGTTGCCGCCGGGCTGAACTGGCTGTTCGGCCTGAGTCCCCTGTCGCTCCGGGTGGACGTGCGGACGATCGGCCTGTTCGTCGTGTTCGCCCCGCCGTGCCTGATCGCGTTCGCGTTCGCCGACCGCCCGGTGCGGTTCGGCCTGGCCGTCCTCGGCATCCTGTTCATCCACCACTACACGATGGGGGTGAACAAGGCGACGGTGGCGAACGCCCGCAGTTACTTCGGGGTGCTCCGGGTGTGGGACGACCGGCCGGTGCTCGACTACGGGAACGGCGAGATGGAGGTGCGGATGCGGGTGCTCGGGCACGGCACCACCGTTCACGGCCGCCAGTTTTTGAGCAACGCCCCCGGGTACGACGGCTCGGCAATCGACGAGCCACTCACCTACTACCACCGGCACGGGCCGGTCGGCGACCTGTTCCGCGACACCCTGGCCCGCCACCCGGACGCCCGCGTCGGGGCCATCGGCCTGGGCACTGGGTCGGTGTCCGCGTACCTGGGCGGTGAGCAGTCGATCACCTTCTACGAGATCGACCCGATGGTGAAGCGGCTGGTGGACAACCAGCCGGGCGACGACGGGTACTTCTCGTACCTCGGACGAGCCAGGGAGCGAGGGGCGGCGGTGGACTTCGTGTTCGGCGACGCCCG
>CANJKY010000321.1 GCA_947474875.1 Gemmataceae bacterium | reverse complement strand
TCGTGTTTTCCCAGTGGGTGGAACCGTTGCAGGTGATCGCGGAGGCGCTCGATCGCTTCGGGCCGCTGCAGTACCACGGCCGCATCCCGCAGGCGGGCCGCACCCCGATCCTCGACCAGTTCAAGGCCGACCCGACCAAGCACGTGCTGCTGATGAGCTATGGCAGCGGCAGCGTCGGGTTGAACCTGCAGTTCACAAACTACGTGTTCCTGTTCGACCGCTGGTGGAACCCGGCGATCGAGGACCAGGCGATCAACCGGGCGCACCGCATCGGCCAGCGGCACCCGGTGACGGTGACCCGGTTCCTGGCCGAGGACACCATCGAGGCCCGCATCGCCACCATTCTGGAGGCCAAGCGGAAGGTGTTCAACGACCTGGTGGCGGCGGCCGACAAGCCGGCGGTGATGGGCCTGACCGAGGACGAGATCTTCGGCCTGTTCGACATCCGGGCGCGGCCGAAGCGGGCGGGGTGAAGGATCTGGTGGCACAGGCTTCCAAGCCTGTGTAGTGTGACCACAGGCTTGGAAGCCTGTGCCACCAGTATCAGCCCGGAGCCACCGCGCATGTCCCGCTTCCTCTTACCGCTTCTATTCGCACTTCTCCCGTTGCCCGCGTTCGCCGCCGACGAACCGATCTTCGACCCCAACTCCAAGCTGAAGGTGGAGGCCGAGAAGGGGGCGGGCGGGGAGGGGCCGGCGTGGGATCCGAAGCTGGGCGTGCTGACCAGCGGGAACGGGCACATCAACCGGCTGCACCGTGACGGCAAGTCGAGCGTGTACCGGAAGGACGCCGGCACCAACGGCCTGCTGTTCGACCGCGAGGGGCGGCTGGTGGCGTGCGAGCCGGAGAAGCGCCGCGTCACTCGCACCGACGCCGACGGCAAACTCACCGTGCTGGCCGACTCATTCAACGGCAAGAAGTTCAACACCCCGAACGATGTGACCATCGACGCGAAGGGTCGCATCTACTTCAGCGACCCGCGGTACGGCCCGAAGGACGGCATGGAGCAGACGGACGCCGAAGGAAAGACCGTCGAGGGAGTGTACCGCGTCGACCCGGACGGGAAAGTCCACCGCGTCCTCGGCCGGGAGGTGGAGCGGGCGAACGGGGTGCTGGTGTCGGCGGACGACCAGTTCCTGTACGTGGCGGACAACAACAACGACACCAAGGGCGGCGCCCGCAAGCTGTGGCGGTTCGACCTAAAGGACGGGGCGGTGGACGGCAAGAGCAAGAAGCTGATCCACGACTGGGGCACCGGCCGCGGGCCGGACGGACTGAAGCAGGACGAGCAGGGGCGGCTGTACGTCGCCGCCGGGCTGAACAAGCCGAACCCGCCGTTCGAGCCGGACGACAAGATCAAGGGCGGCATCTATGTGCTGAGTCCGGACGGTAAGCTGCTGGCGTTCCTGGCGGTGCCGACGGACGAGGTGACGAACTGCGCGTTCGGTGGGGACGACCTGAAGACGCTGTACGTCACCGGCGGCGGGGTACTGTACAGCATCCGCACGACGACGGCCGGCCGGGTGTTGTGGAGCGGGAAGAAGTAGAATGTGGTACGATAGCGGTGGAGGGCCAGGCGATGAGCGTGATCGAAGCCGTGTACCGGGGCGGGGTGTTCCACCCACTCGCCGAGGTCGGGTTGCCGGAGAACCAGCGGGTGCGGTTGGCGGTCGAACCGGCGGCCGGCACGGTCGCTCAGGACTGGCTGACCGCCACTGCCAACTTCCGCCAGCAACTCCTGACCACCTCGGGTCTGCTGCCGGATTCCGCCCCTGACATCGCTGCCGACCGCCGCCATGAGTGACTGCGTGGTCGACACCAGCGTGGCGGTGAAGTGGGTGCTGCCCGAACCGGATTCGGCGGACGCCGTCCGCGTGGTAGCGGACGTGACGACTTCCGGCGGGCGATTGCGAATGCTCGATCTGGCGGTGATCGAGGGGGCGAACGTGATCTGGGTTCGCGTTCACCGCCAACTCATCACCCCGACCCAAGCCAACACTGCTCTTCAACTACTGCAAAGCACGCCGGTGCTATTGGAACCCGCGCATCCATTCCTACCAGACGCGTTCGCCCTGGCCGTCCGGTTCGACATCGCCGTGTACGACGCGCTGTTCGTGGCGGCGGTCCAACACCACAACTGCGACGGGGTGACGGCCGACGAGCCGCTGGTGCGAGTGATCGGGGCGACCTTCCCGTCGATCAAATTGCTGCGCAACTGGTAGCCGGTCGTCGGATACAATCCCCGGCATGAAGTACGTCATCGTTATCCCGGACGGGTGTGCGGACGAGCCGATCGCCGAACTGGGCAATCTCACCCCGCTCCAGGCGGCCAACATCCCGAACATGGACCGGGTGGCACGCGCAGGCGTGGTCGGGCTGAGCAACAACGTGCCGGCGTCCCTCACCCCGGCGTCGGACGTAGCCACGCTCAGCCTGTTCGGGTACGACCCGCTGAAGGTGTACACCGGCCGCGCGCCGCTCGAAACCGCGGCGATGGGCATCAAACTCGGGCCGAACGACTGGGCGGTGCGGTGCAACCTGGTCCACTTCCCAGACGGGGTGATGGAGAACTTCACCGCCGGACACATCACGAGCGAGGAAGGCCGGCCGCTGATCGAGGCGTTGCAGAAGAAGCTCGGCGGGAAGGAGATGGGCGGCGGGGTGATCGAGTTCCACCCCGGCGTGAGTTACCGGAACATCCTGGTATGGCGGGGGAAATCGTCAAAATCGCCCCTGGAGGGGATGAAGACGCAACCGCCGCACGACGTACAGGGTCAGCCCGTCAAAAAGCACCTGCCGGTCGGCCGCGGCCGGGATCTGCTGATCGAGCTGATGGAGGCGTCAAAGCCGATCTTCGCCAAGCATCCGGTTAATCATGCGCGCGTCGCCGCCGGGAAGCTGCCGGCCACGCAGATCTGGCTGTGGGGGCAGGGCAAAGCACCGCAGGTGACGCCGTTCCAGGAGACCTACGGCCCGCGGGGGGCGATCATTTCGGCGGTGGACCTGGTGCGGGGGGTGGGGGCGCTGCTCGGCTGGCACCGCATCGACGTGCCCGGCGCCACCGGATACCTGGACACGAACTACGCGAACAAGGGGAAGTATGCGGTCGAGGCGCTGGGCGCGTTCGACCTGGTGTGCGTCCACGTCGAGGCGCCGGACGAGGCGTCGCACGAGGGCAAGGCGGCCGAGAAGGTGAAGGCGCTGGAGCAGATCGACCAGCACATCGTCGGCCCGCTGCTGGATGCGCTGCCGAAGTACGGCGAGTACCGCATCCTGGTCGAGCCGGACCACCGCACCACCGTGCGGACGCGGGCGCACGCCTACGGGGCGGTGCCGTTCGCCGCCTGCGGCACCGGCCTGCCGCGCTCCGGGCAGCGGCGGTATGACGAGCCGACCGCCGCCAGGCGGGTGAGCTTCGACCCCGGCTGGACGCTCATGCGGTGGTTCCTCGACCGGTGAGTTCGCGTACAATCGGTCGTCGTACCTGCGTAGCCGACCCCGGAGTTGCTCCATGCGCCGCCTGCTCGCCGCCCTGATCTTCACCGCCGCCGCGTCCGTCGCCCCCGCCCAGGACAAGAAGTTCACTATCACCTGGTACGGCCAGTCGTTCTTCACCGTCGCCACCCCGAGCGGGAAGGTGATCGCGTTCGACCCGCACGTCATGCGGGAGTTCGAGCGGAAGGACCCGGTGAAGGCCGACTTCGTGTGCGTGTCCCACCCGCACAACGACCACAACCGGGTGGAGGAGGGCATCGCCGACGCCAAGGACGAGAAGAAGGTGAAGGTGTTCCAGGGGGTGAAGGCGGACCGGCAGGGCCGGCCGGCTGACTGGGTGAAGGTCGACGAGAAGGTGAAGGTGGGCGGCGGCGAGTACCGGTTCCGCACGTTCGGCTGCTACCACGACACCATGGGCGGGATGAAGATCGGCAAGAACGCGGCGTTCGTCGTCGAGGCGGACGGCCTCACCTTCTGCCACCTCGGCGACCTCGGGCACACGTTCACCGAGGCGGAGGCGAAGGTGATCGGCAAGGTGGACGTGCTGTTCGTCCCCATCGGCGGGAACTACACGCTGAACGGGGAGGGGGCGAAGGAGGTGATCGAGGCGATCAAGCCGCGGTTGTACGTCATCCCCATGCACTACGCGGTGGACGGCCAGCCGGACACGCTCATCGGCCCGGACGAGTTCGTGGACGGCATCAAGAACCTGAAGAAGGCCGAGGAAACGAACGAACTGGTGATCCCGGCGGGGATGAAGGCGGACGAGCCGACCACCGTGCTGCTCGGGTGGAAGAAGGGCGAGCCGAAGAAGGACAAGTGACCTCCCCGGAGGGCTGGCCGTGCGAAGCCTGCTCCTGTTGGTGGCTGCGGGAGTGGCGACCGCCGCCCCGGTGCCGAAGGGGTTGAAGAAGCCGGCCCCGATGGACGGCCGGTGGCGGATCGTCGAGGCGGTGTACGACGGCCAGCCGCAGGACGTGAGCCGGGCGGCGGACTGGTATATCGACGGCGAGTGGTTCAACCTGGGCAGCCCGCCGGCGGCGGATGCCAAAACCGGTCTCAAGCTGGTGCGGGATGAACAGAACCCGTCACTCGTCGAGTATCACAACATCCACAGTATCGGCTCGGTCAGCCGGTTCCCCGGGCTGCTGGAGGTGAACGGTGACGAGATGAGGTTCTGCTACGTGTCGCAGGGGAACCCGCGGCCGACGGAGATGGCCCCCGGTCCGGGGGTGACGTACCGGGTGTTCAAGCGGATGGAGGAGAAGTAGCAGGGCAGTGGTCTGGTGGCACAGGCTTCCAAGCCTGTGTTCAAACCCCCACAGGCTTGGAAGCCTGTGCCACCAGACACCGACTATCACTCAGTGCCGGAACAGGAACTCGCGGGTGTTCAGCACCGCCCACAGCACGTCCTCCCACGCCTTCCGCCGGTCGCTCCCCTTCGCCACGTGACCCAGGGCGATCTTCACCTCCTCCGCGTCCGGCTTGCGGGCCAGCGCCACCAGGTACAGTTCGTCCAGGATGTCGGAGTCGGACTTCTTCGCGGTCAGAAGCGCCCCGAGGCGGTTGGCCGGGTTCTTCACTTTCTCGTTCACCGTCGGCCCGTTGATGAGCTGGAGCGCCTGGGCCAGGTTGCCGTCGGACTCCCGCTCGCACTCGCACGCCAGTTCCCGCGCCGGCTGGCCGAACGTCTTCAGGAACGGGTGGTTCACCTCCCCGTCCGGAAGTTGCACCGCCCGCGTGCCGGCCGGCAGCCCGGCGAACTTCTCCGGCACCGCCGTCAGGTCGCACAGGGCGTCGAGCAGTTGCTCGGCGGTGAGCAGCTTGGTGACGGCCCGGCTGAAGTACCGGGTGTCGTCCCGGTTGGTGTCGTTCGGCATGGCGCTGAGTTGGTATGTCCGCGATTTCAGGATGGTCGTC
>CANJKY010000320.1 GCA_947474875.1 Gemmataceae bacterium | reverse complement strand
CGCCCCCCGCTCGCCTACTTCTTCACCAGCACCAGCTTGGTGGCGCCGGCGGCGTCGCCCTTCAGGTCCTTCGGCCGCTCGCCGTCCTCGACGTACACGATCGTCAACTGGCCGTCCTTCACCTCGTACACGCCGAGGAACTTCCGGTTCTTTTCGTACTCCGGCCCCTGCGGGTACAGGTCGATCTCGGGCGGCGTCTTGCCGGCGGTCACCCGCACGGTGGCGGTCAGCGACTTGCCGCCGGCGACGAGCGTCAGCTTGCCGCCGGCGATGCCCACCGCGCTCACCCCCTTCTTCACCTCGTCCGGCACCGGCTTCCCGCCCCGCTCGAACGCCTTCACCGTGTACGACCCGTCCAGGTCTTTCACCGCCTTGTCCTGGGCGGCGGCCGGAAGGGCGAGGAGCAGAAGCGCAAGCGCGAGGCGGGTCATGGGGCGTCTCCGGTGTTACTTCTTGTCTTTCTTCACCAGCACCATCATCATCTGGTCCTGGCCGTCGCCCTTGAAGTCGGTCGGCCGGGCGCTGTCGCCCTTCATCCCGAACACGATGGTGAGTTCGCCCTTCTCCAGCTTGTAGATGCCCGGCCGCGGCTTCTCGTTCGTCTTGTCCTTCGGCGGGATCAGGTCGATGGCCGCCGGCTTGGCCGTCGGGTCCAGCTTGAACCCGGCCGGGTCCTCCTTGCCGTCCGGCTTCACCGCCACGAGCTGGTCGCCGCGGATGACGAACTCCTTCAGCTCCTTGAGCCGCTCGGCCGGCGCCGGCTGCCCGCCCATGGACATCGCCTTCAGGGTGTACGTCCCTTCCAGCTCCTTCGCCGCCTTCTTCGCCGCGTCGTCCTGGGCCGGGGCGAACCCGACCGCCAGGGCCACCGCCGCCACCGCGAGTGCGAACCGCGTCATGCCCTGCTCCTCCGCACGGTGAACCGCGGGCGTCAGCCCGTCGGGTGTGTTCCCACCCGGGCGGCGATTCAGAGTGGGGGCACCCGCCCCCACACCCCTGGCCGCCGGTTCACCCGAGCATCACCGCTTCGCCAGTGTATCGAACACGTCAAACACGTCGCCCAGCGCCTCGCGGACGATGAGCAGGTGCTCCACGGCCGGGTATTCCTTGAACGTCACCTGCTTCGCCTTCCCGTCGGTCAGAGCGGTGTGCAGGGCTTTCGCCGTCCGCCGGGCGAAGTCCTGCTCGCCGACGCCGACGAACACCGGCAGGTCGGCGAACGCCTCCGCCTTCCGCACCCGTCCGCCGCCGCCCAGCGCCGCCGCCGCCGCGAACCGGCCGGGGTACTTCTGCACCGCGTCGATCGTCCCGGCCGCCCCCATCGAGTGCCCGACCACGAACACCCGCTTCGGGTCGATCGGGTACCGCTCGGCCAGTTTGTCGATGATCTCGCCGACCGGCACCGACCCGCCCAGCCCGAACGCCAGCCCGCACCGCGGGGCCACCAGCAGCCACCCCCGCTTCTCGCACAATTTGACGATGTGCCCTGCCCCGTACCCTTCGAAGAACAGGTTCTCCGACCCGCCGGCCCCGTGCAGGGCCACCACCAGCGGCACTGGCGTCTTCGCGTCCAGGCCCTTCGGCACGAACAGCCGGCAGGGGGTGGTGTCCTTGTCCGCGGTCGGCACGGTGACCCAGTGGTCGCCGGGCTTGGCGGGGGTGAAGTACCCCTGGCCCACGTTCGTCATCCGGCCCATCAGAATCGCTTCGGCCAGCCGCTTCGCCGCCGGCACGTCCGTCTCGGGGATGGTGCCCTTCGCCAGGTCTTTCAGCAGTTCGGCCCGCTCCACGATCGACGCCGATTCGAGCGTCGGCGGCTTGACCAGTTTGGCGTCGGCGGGCAACCGCTCCGCCAGCGTTTCGACCGCGTCTATCACCGACACCAGCACCGCCCGCTTCACCACCGGCTTGTCGGCGAGCAGCACCTCCATTGTCAGGGTCAGATCCTCCCGCCGCCTCTCGTCGCCGGCCGGGGGGAGCGGCACGCTTACCTTCTGCGGCAGCTTGTCCGGCGTCACCGTCACCGGCTTCCCCGCCCCGAGGGTGAGCCGCACGCCCAGGCCGTCGGGTCGCTTCGTCTTCACCGGGTAGTACGCCTTCAGGTTCACGGTCAGGTCGGCCGAGCCGTCGATCAGCCGCTTCGGCACGTCCGGGTACAGGGCCGTGGCCCACTTCAGGTCGTCCGATACGGGTTTATCCGACTCCAGTGCGAACCGGGCTTCGTCGAGTGTGCGACCGGCCTCGCCGAACTGGAACGCGAAGAACTGCGACGTCACCTTCCCCACCCCGGCCACCGCCCGCTTGCGGGCGGCCACGTCCGACTGTTTGTCCCACGCCGCCTCGAACGCCTTCAGCCGCTGGCCGAGTTCGTACCGCTCGGGCTGGGCGACGAGCGGGGTGACAAACGCCAGCAGAAAGAGGACGGAGGCGGTACGCATCGGGGGATCCGCAAATTCGGTTTGAACCCGGCGGGGGGATTTCGTTAAAGTTACCCGGCCGTCCCCCCGAACGCGAGCCGAACCCGACGGTCCGGCCGCCCAGGACGATTCGGGGCGACCCCGGAACGGAGTCTCATCGTGGCCCGACACCTGTTCGCTCTGGCGGCCGTGCTGTGCGCCGCCGGCCTCGCCCCCGCCCAGTACCCGGTGTACTGCCCGCCGGCGTATTACCCGCCGATGCCGGTGGTGGTGTGCTGCCCGCCGGTCGCCTGCGTGTGCCCGCCGGCCGTCGGCGTGGTCGGGTCCGCCACCCCGAAAGCGACCGGTGAACAGAAGACGCCGCGGATCGTCCCGGAGCGGATGCCGGAGAAGGACCAGCCGAAGAAGGAGACGAAGGCCGAGCCGCCGGCCGCCCCGCGGGAGTTCGCCACCCCGAAGCCGGCCGAGCCGACGGCGGACCCGAAATCCGACGTGAAGTCAGACGTGACTCCGGCGGGCGGGAACGTGCCGTCGATCCCGATCCCGGCCCCCGCCGTGCCGATGACCCCGGCCCCGAAGCCGAAGGACCCGGAGCCGCCGGCGGCCAAGCCGAAAGACCCGGAGCCGACCGCGGCGAAGCCGAGCTTGCCGGCGTTCGAGTTCGCCCCGCCGGCCGAACTGCCGAAGGCGAAGGACACCGTTCCGCCGCTGCCCATCCCGCCGGCCAAGTCGGACACCCCGAAGGCGGAGGAGAAGGCGAAAATCCCGGAGTCGCTACCGGCGTTCGACATCGACTTCCCGAAAACGGCCCCGGCGCAACCGGTGGAGGCGAACAAGCCGGTGGTGGCGAGGTCCAGCCCGCTGAGCGGCGGCGGGCGGGAGGTGACGGTGGACGTGTACCCGGTGGACGGCCCGGCCCCGGCGTCCCCGACGGCCAAGCGGACGATCGGGTTCATCAACAAGTCCGACCGCGACCTGCTGCTGACCATCGACGGCAAGATGGTGACGCTGCCGAGCAAGAACGTGCTGCGGGCGGAGCTGCCGGCGGCGGTGCGGTGGCAGGTGGGCGGCGGGGAGGAGCGGGACCTGAAGGTGCCGCCGACCGCCCCCGGCGTGGACGTGGTCATCCGGAAGTGACCGCGGCGAAACACTGGACGCCGACACCGGGTAGTTCGGATGCCCGGTCCGGCGTTTCGCTGTTTCCCCTGGAGGGTGATTGATGCCCCGTCTCGTTGCCGCCCTGTTCGCCGTGACCTGGATGGCCGCGGCGTTCGCCGCCGACCCGCCCGCCCCGGTCGGTTCGCGGGTGGCCGACTTCACCCTGACCGACGCGGCCACCGGCAAGCCGTGGGGCCTGGCGGACAACACCCGCGAGGCGAACGCCACCGTCCTGCTGTTCGTCGGCACCGGTTGCCCGGTGAACAATGCGTACCTGCCGAAGCTGGCCCGCTGGCACGACACGTACTCGAAGAAGGGGGTGGTGTTCGTGGCGGTGAACAGCCACGCGGCGGACGACGCGGCGGCGGTGGCGAAGCACGCGAAGGAACACGCCGTCCCGTTCCCGGTGCTGAAGGACGCCGGCACGAAGACGGCGGACCGGCTGAACGTGGACCGCATCCCGACGGCGGTGGTGCTCGACTCCGGGCGGACGGTGCGGTACGCCGGGCGGATCGACGACCAGTTCACCCCCGGCGTCCACCGCGACAAGGCGAGCACCCGGGACATGGCCGACGCCCTGGACGCGGTGCTGGCGAAGCGGGAGGTGACGACGCCGTTCGCCGCCGCCGCCGGGTGCAAGCTCACCCGCGAGGGGGCAGAAAAGAAGGCCGGCGAGCCGGTCACGTACCACAAGCACGTCAGCCGCATCTTGCAGGCGAAGTGCCAGGAGTGCCACCGGGAAGGGGAGGCGGCGCCGTTCCAACTGCTCACATACAAGCAGGCGAAGGGGTGGGCGGGGATGATCCGCGAGGTGGTGGCCGACGGGGTGATGCCGCCGTGGCACGCCGACGCCCCGCCCGGCCACTTCGCCAACGACCGCCGGCTGACCGCCGAACAGAAGGCGACGCTGCTGGCGTGGGTCGACCAGGGGTGCCCGGAAGGGGACGCGAAGGACGGGCCGGAGCCGCGGAAGTTCGTCACCGGGTGGCGGCTCGGCCGCGAGCCGGATCAGGTGTACAAGATGGACAAGGCGGTGAGCGTGCCCGCCCAGTACGCGTACGGGCTGGCCGGCATGCCGTACCAGTACATGACGGCCGGGGAGCCGTTCGCCGAGGACGTGTGGGTGCAGGCGGCGGAGGCGCGGCCGGACTACCGGGCGGCCATCCACCACATCATCGTGTACGTCCTGCCGCCGGGGAAGAAGCTGGAGGAGGTCGGCGGCGACCTGCTGTCCGGCGGCATGCTGGCCACCTACGTGCCGGGCGACCAGCCGACGGTGTACCCGCCGGGCACCGCCCGCAAGGTGGCCAAGGGCAGCCGCCTGCTGTTCGAGGTCCACTACACCCCGAACGGCAAGGCGGGGAAGGATCAGTCGGCCGTCGGGCTGATCTTTTCCAAGGAGAGGCCGACGCACGAGGTCCACGGCCGGGCCATCTTGAACGAGAAGTTCGCCATCCCGCCGGGGGCGGCGAACCACGAGGTGAAGGCCAGGTACACGTTCGACAAGCCGGTACTACTCACCATGATGAGCCCGCACATGCACCTGCGGGGGAAGGCGTTCCGGTACGAGCTGGTGACGAAGGACGGCAAGCGGGAGACGCTGCTGAACGTGCCGAGGTACGACTTCAACTGGCAGTCGGCGTACACCCCGGCCGAGCCGAAGGACATTCCGGCCGGGGCGACGGTCGAATGCACCGCCTGGTACGACAACTCGAAGGACAACCCGTTCAACCCGAACCCGAGCAAGAAGGTGACGTGGGGCGACCAGACGTGGGAGGAGATGATGATCGGGTTCCTGGAGTACCGGGCGAAGTGAATGTTTGTAGCCGCGTCCCAACCGGG
>CANJKY010000319.1 GCA_947474875.1 Gemmataceae bacterium | reverse complement strand
GATGGCGATGCCGCCGATGAACCGGGCGGCCATCAACTGGTACACGTCCGGGGCGACGGCCGACCACACCGCCGACACCAGGTACAGCCCGCCGAGGGCGAGCAGGGTGTTCTTCCGCCCGAACCGGTCGGTCGGCCACCCGCCCACCAGCGAGCCGAGGACGGTGCCCCACAGGGCGGACCCGATCGCCAGCCCGTGGGTGGCCTTGTCCAGGTTCCACAGCTTCTCGATCGTCTGCTCCGCCCCGGAGATGACGACCGTGTCGAACCCGAACAGGAACCCGGCCAGGGCGGAGGTGAGCGCCCAGTAGAACAGGCGGGGGGTCATGTGGGCCTCGGGCTTCGCTCGGGGAATGACCAATGACGAATGACCCACCAATCACCAAGGGAAGACACCCAACACATACGTCATTCGGTTTTCGGGTTTCGTCCTTCCTTGGTCATTGGTGGGTCATTCGTCATTGGTCATTTTTCCAAATGGATCGCATCGGGTAGACCTCCAGCTTGCGAACCGTCGCCGTCCCGCCCACCGCCGACACCGTCACCGCCTTGACCGGCTTGCCGCCGTCCTTGCGGGCGGCCGTCTTGTACACTGCCCCGCCGTTGCCGACCACCTCGTACAGCGGGCGGTCCACCACCACCCGCACGGTGAACTTCTTGTCGGTCAGCGGCAGCGGCATGCCGTCGAGTTTCTGCCCGGCCACGTCGTACACCAGGGTGTTCGCGCCGAACTGGAGTTTCACCTCCTTCGCGTCACCCGGTTCGATCTCGGCAACGATGTCCAGCAGTTGGTCGGCGACGCTCACCTTCAGCGGCTTGTCCGGCGTCATCTGCCCGCCCCGCGTGTCCGTCTTCTCGCGGAGCGCATCCAACTCCTTGATCGGCTCGGCGAACAGCCGCACGCCGGCCTTCGTCGTCCGCAGCGTCAGTTCGATGGGCAGGCTGAAGCACTGGTTGAACGGCATGTTCGGCGTCTCCACCTGCGCCCAGCCGACCTGGATCACCCGCCCGCCGGGGGCGCGGCTGAAGCACTGGGCGGCGTAGAACGCGCCGTGATGAACCTGGTGCTTGCCCGTGTGGTCCGGGGTGAACGTCTTGCCGTCGAACGTGCCGACGGCGTACTTCGCGTCCGCCGCCATCAGCACCCACTTCTTGTTCTTGGCGTCCCCGTCCACCGGCAGCTCGAACAGTTCCGGGCACTCGTAGTAGCCCTCGATGCGGCCGGTCTTCTCCCACTTCTTCAGGTCGGTGCTGGTGAAGAACTCGGCGTAGTCCTTCCCACCGGTCTTGGTGAACGCCACGATCACCCAGTGCTTGCCCGGTTCGTACCAGATCAGCTTCGGGTCGCGGCCCTCGTCCTTCCGCTGACCGATGACCGGGTTGCCGTCGATCATCTTCCACGTCCGCCCCTTGTCGGTGCTGACGGCCAGCACCTCGCCGGCGCCGGTGTCGGTGAACGCCGCCACCATCGCGTTCTTCCCCCACCCGCCGGTGTTGTTCTCGTCGATGTGGGCGCTGCCGCTGAAGCAGTGGTCCTTCGCCATCGTGCGAGGGTACAGGGCGTACGGCAGCTCCTCCCAGTGGACTAAATCCTTGCTGACCGCGTGCCCCCAGTACATGTTCGCCCACTTCGGGCCGAACGGGTTGCTCTGCCAGAACAGGTGGTACTCGCCGTCGTGGTAGACCATCCCGTTCGGGTCGTTGTTCCACCCCTTCAACTGGCTGAACCGCAGTTGCGGCCGGAGCGCCTCCTGGTACAGCGGCTGCGAGTAGCGGAGGGTCACGTCGTCCGAGCCGATGATGAGGTCGATCCCCTTGTGGCCCTCGGGCACCTTCTTCGCCGTGATCCTGGCCGTCTTGCCGGCGAACGCCGACACGTCCAGGTGGGCCAGCCAGTCGGATTTGTCGTCCGCCAGGTTGATGTCGAAGTTGTGGACCAGTTTGCCGTCGATCTCGATCGTCATCCGCACCGGCTTGGCCGAGTTGCTGATCGGGAACAGCAGGTGTTTTTTGCTGATGCCCACCTCGACGGTGCGGTCCGCCAGCGGCACCACCTTCGCCTCGTCCCCCTCTTTCTTGTCGCTCTGCACGATGTGATCGACGTTGATGTGCCCCCACCCGCCGGTGGCGGTGTCCACGATCTGAATGACCACCTCCTTGCCGCGGAGGTCCCTCACGTTCCAGTGGGCGGGCTTCAATTCCTCCGACCCGCCTGGTTCGTCGTTCGGCCCGGTGGCGGTGCGGACTACCTTGCCGTCGAGCAGCAGGTTCATGCACGTCTTGTCCGGGAACTTGCCGCCGCCGATGAGGAAGTTCAGGTGGTCCCGCTCGACCTTGAACTTCGGAGAGGTGAGGGTGCCGGTGGACCCATCCCCGCCGGCGTAGCTGTTCACCAGCCCGTGGCCCTTGAACCCGGTCACGGGCATCTGATTCGGCAGCGTGCCGCGGGCCGGCTTGTCGCCGAACGCCTTGCCCGTCACCTTCCAGTCGCCGTAGCTGTCGCCCTCGAAGTCAGCCACCAGGATGTCCGGGTCGGCCGCTGGGGCACTAGCGGCGGCCAGCAGCAGGGCGGGCAAAAGCAACCGCATCGCGATCCCTCGGAACGAGGATACCACCGCCGGGTTGTACCCGCCGGCCTGCGAGCCTACAATGATTTTCCCTCGGGAGTGTTTGTACGGCTGGCGCCGGCCCAGGTCTTCAAAACCTGTGGAACCCGTGAACAACGGGTTCAGTGGGTTCGATTCCCATACACTCCCGCTGCAACGAGAAACGACGGAAACCCCGGCGAGAGCCGGGGTTTCTGCGTCTGCGGGCCGCCCCGCGGCCCGCGTCAGACGGCGACGGTCCGAGACGCCGGAAGCCACTCCGAGACCGGGGACGAGCAAGCCACGAGCAAGTCAGAAGCAAGTCGGACCGGCTGGGGTGGGGCCGTATGCGATCGCTCTTCACGAGCGTTTTGGGCCGGTTGAGCCGGCGGCCCGGTCACTGACACGGGGGTCAGGGTGACGGTCGGTAGACGCGGAGGACCGGCTCCTCCTTCCCGTCCGCCGGCAATACGACGAACAGCCGCCCGCCCGCCGGGTCGTACAGCCCGGTCCGGGCCAGCTTGCGGGTCGGCACCTTCTCGATCAGCTCGAAGTCCCCACCCGCCTTCTCGCCGAGTACGGCCACGAACCCCTCGCCGCAGGTGGCGTACAGCCGCTTGCGGCGGGCGTCGTAGAACAGGTCGTCGATATCCCCCGGGATCGGCACCCCGGCCAACTCCTTCCCGGTCGCCGCGTCCAGTGTGACCACCATCGGTTCCTTGCGGCACCCGACGAATACCCGCCCGCCGGCCGGGTCGAGGGCCAGCGGGTAGTTGGCCTCGGCCTTCGTGAGCGGGTACTTCGCCACCACCTCGTGCTTGGCCAGGTCCACCACCGCGACCGTCGCCGGCTTGAGGCAGTTCACGTACAGCCGCCGGCGGTCGGGGTCGATCTGGAACGCCTCCGGCGGCCCGGGGAGCTTGACCGCCGCCTTCACCTCGTACGTCCGGGCGTCGAACGCGGTCAGGGCGTGCTCGGCGTGGGCGACGTACACCAGCCCGGTCTTCGCGTCGAACCGCACGTTGTCGGCCTCGGGCAGCTTGACGCTGTGCAGAGCGGCGAGCGACTTCCCGTCGAACGCGGTACACACCCCGTCCACGCCGTTGCCGAGGTAGACGCGGCCGAGGGCCGGGGCGTACGCCACCCCCTGGGCCTTCCGCTGGCCGGGGATCTGGCGGGCTAGTCGGCCGGCCTTCAGGTCTACGATGTCGAGCGAGTCGTTCGACAGGTTGGCGATGAACAGCCGGTCCCCGTCGGCGTCCAGGGCCATGTGGTCGAGCCGGCCCGGCTTGCCGGAGAGGGGGATGGTCTGCACGAGCGTGAGCGTCTTCGGGTCCTCGGCCCGAGTCGTCCCGGCGAGCAGCCCGACCGCCGCCAGCACATGTAAGCGGGTCATGGTCGCCCTTCAGTAGTCGTCGCCCTGGACCTGCCCGTCGTTGGTGGACTGGAGCAGCACCCAGGTCCGCTGGCTGATCGAGTCCTTGACGAACTGGACGTGGCCGTCCACGAAGCAGGCGTTCACCCCGCCGGTGTGCCGGCTGCGGGCCTGGGCGGCCATCCCGTAGGCCGCCTGGTTGCGGCACCCCATCCGGTCCTTCGTCCCGATCCCCGGGTAGTAGAAGCTCGAACACGCCTCGATCTCGTCGGCGTTCTCGATGGCGTTGTTCGGGGTGGGGTTGGTGTCCCGCCCGGCGACCACCATGCTCGCCCCCGGGAAACCCAACGCCCACGTCCCCCGCATGTCCTTGTCGCTCACCCCGATGCGGACCTCGTGGAACAGGAAGGTGGAGCTGGTGCCGTCGGTCACCCCGGGGATCGACACACCGAAGTCGATCGACATGACCGGCCCTTTGCTCAAGCCGGGGTACGGCGGCCGGTCCACCGCGTTGTCCCCGCGGATGTGGTGGTCGCTGTCGGCCGTCCCGCCGTTGCAGGCGTAGTTCCCCCGGGCCCACCCGCCCTCCGGCGGTCGGCCGAACGGGTCGGTGAACGGCGGGGCCGAGAGGCCCTGGTCGGACGGGCACAGGAGGTTCGGCATCGGCTGGCCCCGGACCACCCGCCAGGCCGTGTTGTAGGCGGCCAGGTTCTGGACGTTCGCCACCCCCGGGTAGGCGTTCACGTTCGCCTGGCGGAACAGGTTGTCCTGCTCGAAGAACGGGAGCATGAACACCGCCCAGTTGGGGCCGAACGGGTTGCCCATCCCCCCGGTGAGCGGGTCGTTCCCGGGGGTGGCGTAGGGCATCCGCACCCCGACCGGGAACCGCTGGTTCACGTCGTGGTAGCTCTGGGCGGCCAGGCCGAGCTGCTTCAGGTTGTTCTGGCACTTGGCCCGGGCCGCCGCCTCCCGGACCTTCTGGACGGCCGGGAGCAGCAGCCCGATGAGCACGGCGATGATGGCGATCACCACCAGGATCTCGACCAGGGTGAATCCGGTGCGTCGGGTCATGGGCTGTCTCCGGTCAGTGCTTCCCGGCCCCGGCCGCCTTCTGGGCGTCCAGGGCGGCCTTAAGCCCCTTGGCCAGTTCCTCCGGCTTCCCCTTCCCCCAGAAGTGGGTGAAGTAGAACGCCGGCTGCTCGCCGACCATGTGGTTGTGCAGGGCGACGACGTGGATGCCGGCCTTGCGGAGAGCCCGCAGGACCGGCTGCACCTCGGCGGCGGTCATGATGAAGTCGCCGTCCACCGCGGCCAGCTCGTCCGAGCCCGAGAACGCCGCCCAGGTGGTCAGGCCCATCGACCCGGCGACCTTCACCCCGTGCATGGTGCCGTCCCGGCCGATCGTGACCTTCACCACCCCGCCCTGGGCCTCCCCCTTGTGCCCGAGGGCGGCCTCGACGGGGGCCGCGGTCACGGCCCCGGCCCTC
>CANJKY010000318.1 GCA_947474875.1 Gemmataceae bacterium | reverse complement strand
GCCCCCAGCCGCTGGAGCATGTCCACGGCGACCTGCTGGGTGAACGAGCTGCGGCTGCCGGTGCCGTCCAGCCCGGTCACCAGCCCGAGGCCGACCAACTGGTTGGTGCGAGCGCCGGCGACGGTGGTGACGTCCTTCACCCGCACCTGGGCGGCCGCCGGGGCGGCCATCGCGACGATCAGCCCGACGGCGGCAACGAATCGGTTCATCGGTCCCGTCCGTGTGTGGGGTGGGTCAGAACGGCCAGATGCGGTTCATCACCCGGCCGAAGAAGTTCTGGTTCACGCTGCGGCTCATCGGCCCGCGGCCGAGGTAGCTGATACGGGCGTTCGCCAGGCTGGTGGACTGCACCGCGTTCCCCGCCCCGATGTCCTGCACCCGCACCACCCCGGTGATCTTCAGCACCCGCTCCTCGCCCGCCACCACCCGGCTGCGGTACCCCTCCACCACCAGGTTGCCGTTCGGCATCACGTCCACCACCGTCACCGCCAGCCGGTCCTGGAACCGGCGGTCGCTGGTGAGTTGGGCGGTGCCGTTGAACCGGCGGCGGAACCCGGCGTCCCCGCTGGCCGACTCGCCGAACAGGTTGACGTTCCCGTTCGCCGAGTTCGACTTGTCCTGCGCCCGCTGCTCGCGGTCGTTCGACGCCGTCGTCTCGTTGATCACCACCGTCAGGATGTCGCCGATGTTCCGGGCGCGGTTGTCCTGGAACAGGTTGGCGTACCGCGGGTCGCGGCGGTCCCAGATGTTGTCCGCCCGCACCACCCCGAGAGCGGCGCCGGCGGCGAGCGGGGCGAGGAGCAGCCAGCGACGGCGGTTCATTTGTTACCTCCGGCGGCGACCTCGACCTCGTTCGCCCCGACCACCGTGCCGGTGACGACCTTCTTCGAGCTCGGGTTCCGCACCTTGATCTGCTGGCCGACCTTGCCGTCCTGCATCGCCTCGGCGACGGCCTCCAGCCGCATCCCGTCGGCGTTCACCACCAACCGCACCGGCTGGAGCGCCCGCACCAAAACGGCGTCCGCGGCGAACTGGTTGCCGGCCGGCTTCGCCCGCACCCCGCCGGCCGGCACCACCTCGGCGGAGCCTGCGGTCGCGGGGGGCGCGGCATGCGTATCGGGGGCCAGCACGACGGAGAACGTGAGCTTGGTCGTTCCGTTCACCTTCACCGTCATGTCCATCTGGGTGCGGCCGGGGCGGACGGGGGCGGTGTGCGGGACCGCCGTGATCTCCACGCGGTCGTCGTCCGACACCTCGGGCAGCTTGACCAGCACCGGCTGGGCGAGCGTGAACGCCTGCTCGTCCGCCGCCGTGCCCAGCAGCCTGGCCAGTTCCGTTTTCGCCACCGCCGCCACCTCGTCCACACTGATCCCCCGCCGCGGCACGCCGATCACCACCTTGTCCGCCCCGACCAGTACGAACTCGTCCTCCGAAAACCCGGCCAGCCGCAGCCGGTAGCCGACCTGTTTGCGGCTCACACTCGCACCCGCCCGGCGGTCGGTCAGATCGAGGGCGGCTATCTTCGCCCGCGCCTTGGCGGTCCCGCCGGACAGTGTGGCCACGTGCCCGACCGTCACCTCCGACGCGGGCGGGGTGGCCGAGTCGGCCAGCGTGACGACCACCGGATCGCGGGCGAAGGCGGCGGCCGTGACCACCAGCAGGGCGGCGATAGAGCGGATGAGCATGGCGGGTTACCGGATCAGTTCGCTGGTGGCCGCGAGCATGTTGTCCGCGGTGCGGACGGTGCGGGTGTTAAACTCGTACGCCCGCTGGGCCAGGATCAGGTTGATCAGTTCGGTGGTGGCGTCCACGTTCGACCGCTCGAGATACCCTTGGCGGAGGAACCCGGTCCCGTTCAACCCCGGCGTCGCGATGAGCGGCTGGCCGGACGACGCGCTTTCGGCGAACAGGTTCCGCCCCTCGGCGGTCAGCCCGGCCGCGTTCTGGAACCGCACCAGGGTGATCTGGCCGACCGGGGAGGTGGCGTTCGTCGCCCCGGCGTTCACCACCGACACCGTGCCGTCGGCGGCGATCTGCACGCTCACGGCCTCCTGCGGGATGGTGACCTGCGGGTTGATCGGGAACCCGTCGCTGGTCACCAGGCTGCCGACCGCGTTCAGCCGGAGCGCCCCATCTCGGGTGTATCGAATCTCCCCGCTGGGCAGCGTCACCTGCAGGAACCCGTCCCCCTCGATGGCGATGTCCAGCGGGTTCTGGGTGGGCACCAGCGTCCCCTCGGTGAACACCTTGGTGACGCCGGACACCCGCACCCCGCTGCCGATCTGTAGCCCGGTGGGCACCGTAAGCCCCTGTGACGCCTCGGCCCCCGGCTGCCGCAGGTTCACGTACATCAGATCCTGGAAGTCCGCCTGCCCGCGCTTGAACCCGTTAGTGTTGATGTTGGCCAGGTTGTTGGCCGTGTTGTCGATGCTGATCGCCTGGGCGTTCATCCCGGTGGCGCCGGTGTAGAGCGCTTTGTACATGATCCCACCTCCTGTCGGACCGGTCGGTCAGCCGCTCACTCACCCCTGCGGGCGGGTGTTCAGCTGCACACTCTCCGCGATCGCCCGCAGCGCCCGCTGGGCGGCCTCGTAATAGCGGGTGGTGGCGATCATCCCGACCATCGCCTCGGTGGGATTCACGTTCGACCCTTCACGGAACCCCTGCACCACCCGCCCGGTCGCTTCCTGTGGCTGGACGGCGGGCGCGGCGGAGTACGCCGTCGGCCCGGCCGGGGACAACTGCGTCGGGTCGGCGAACCGCACCACCCGCACCCGCCCGACCGGCCCGCCGTCTGCGGTCACGTTTCCGTCAGACGCGATATTCACATTCGCTGCGCCAGCCGGCACCACCACCGGCCCGCTCTCACCCTGAAGCGGGTAGCCCTCGGCCGTCACCAGCTGCCCCTGGGGGGTGAGCCGGAAGGTGCCGTTGCGGGTGTATAAAGTGCCGGCCGGGCCCTGTACCGCGAAGAAGTGGTCCGGCTCGCCGAGGGCCAGGTCGAACGGGTTGCCGGTGGCCTGGAGGGCGGCCGGGCGGAAGTCGGTGTACCCGGCGGCCAGCCGGGTGCCGACGATGTCCGGCGGCGGCGGCTGGTCGCGGCCGATCAGCAGGTTGAACGTCTCGAACCGCACCCCCTGCTGGCGGAACCCGGGGGTGTTGGCGTTCACCATGTTGTGCGCGGTCACCTCGTGCCGCATCTGGGCGGCGTCGAGCGCGGTGGCGGCGGCGTACAGACCGCGGAACATGGCCCACCCGGCATGTGGGAAAAGAGTGCGGGCGGTCGGATATCGTCATCCGACCGCCCGCAGGTTGAGTGCAACCGGCAAAACCGTCACGCCATCTCCAGCACCATCTGCATGCGGTCGGCGGCGACCAGTTGCCCGCTCCGTTCCAGCCGGTTGGCCTCGTCCCGCACGCCCTCGAACCCCTCCCGCAGGGTGGTCAGGATCTTCCTCGCGTTCCGCACGCTCTCCAGCCGCGGCGTCTTGAGCTCGTGGACCACGAACTCGTACAGCCGGAGCATGTTCGTGCCCATCTGCTCGTCCACGTCCAGCCGCACCCCGGCGGCCAGCTCGGTGACGATGAGCTGGGCCTTGCACAGGTACGGGGTGGCCACCGGCACGTCCCCGTTGGTCAGGGCCATCTCCGCCTTGCCCAGCCGGGCGAGCGCCCCGTCGTACAGGGCGAGCAGCAGGTCGATGCGGGACAGGCCGGCCACCTGCTGCGTCTGGGCGTACTTCTGGTACGGGTTCATGAGGTCCGTCGCGGGTTAGTACGAGGCCTTCGGGATGAGCGAGGTGAGCGACGCGCCCAGCCCCTTCAGCTTGCTCACCGCGGCTTCCATGTCGGCGAACCGCAGGGTGAGCTCCGTCTTCTTCGCCTCCATCATCGTGTTCTGCTGGGTAATTTGTGCGTTCAGGTCGTCGAACTGCTTGGTGTACCCGTCGTTGATCGCCTTCAGCTTGCCGCCGGCGGCATCCAGGAACTTGCCGAGGGCGGAGTTCAGCTTGCCGGCCAGCCCTTGCGTGACGGTGACGGCCGCGGACGTCGGGTCGGACCCGGTCGCCCGCACCAGCAGCCCGTCGGTGTTCGCGTTCCCGCTCTTGCCGGTGAGCGTCTGCCCGGAGCCGGTGGCCGACTCCACCTGCCCGTCCACCACGAACTGGCCGGCCACGTCCGCCCCGCTGCCCGTCTCGGAGCCGGTGAACCCGAGGGCGGACAGGGCGGTGCCGCCGGCGAACGACACGTTCGACCCGGACCCGAACTGCTGGGAGGTGATGGTCAGCTTGCCGTCGCCGTCCACGCCCACCACCGCCGTATTCCCGCTCAGCCCGGCGTTCGTGTTGATCGACTGCTGGAGCATGGTGGCCAACTGGTCCGGGGTGTACGACCCGGCGGCCAGGGTGATGCCGGTGGAGGTGAGGCCGTTCAGCCGCAGCATGAGGGTGTTGTTCGGCGGGCTGAGGACGACCGTGCCGGGCAGCGGGGTGGCGGCGGTGACCGCCGCCCGGGTGGCCGGGGTGGTGATCTGCACCTGGTACGCGGACACGCCGCTCGGCTTCGTTTTGCTCGTGGCGATGCCGAACTGCACCGCCGGGTTGTCGGACGCGCCGGTCACCCCGAACAGCTTCTTCAGGTCGGCCAGCGCGGTCCCGGTCCCGCTCACCGCCTGGGCGAGTTTGGCGTCATCCACCGCCAGCTTGCCGTCGCTGCCGAGGGTGATGCCGATGGCGGACAGGCGGTTCCCGCCGGATGCAAGCCCCGGCACCACCGACGTGATCACCGAGGCCAGGTCGTTCTGCAGGGAGATCACGTCTCGCTCGCCGATGAGCAGCCCGGCCGTCTGCGACTCGGGGTCGTACTTCGTCTGGTCGTGGACGTAGTCGATCACCGCGTTGAACGAGTCCACGAGCCCCTTCACCGCGTCCGTCGCCCCCTTCGTGTCGGCCGCCACGCTCAGGATGATCGGGGTGGACGGGCTGGCCGTTTTCAGGTCGAGGGACACGCCGGGGATGAGCGACGTCACCTGGTTGGTCGAGCTGCGGACGGTGATGGCGCCGGCCCCGGAGCCGAGGGTCACCTGGGCGTCGGTGGCGGCCTGCACGGTGGTCGCCGCCGGGTCGATGCTCGCACCGGTGCCGCCGGTCAGGTTGTTGGTGAGGCTGATCGCCCCGGCGGTGCCGGTCTTGGTGGAGGTGAGCAGCAGCCGGTACGGGTTGGCCGACCCGTCGTTGATGACCGCCGCCCGCACCTCGCCGCCGGCCGCGTTGATCGCGTCGGCCAGCCCTTGCAGGGTGTTGTTCCGCGAATCGACGGTGACGGTGACGGCGGCGCCGCTGCCGGCCTGGAGGGTGAGGGTGCCGGTCTTGATCTTGGCGTTCGGGTCGGCAAACCCGGCGGACGCGGTCTGGTGCGCTTGGGCCAGGCTGCCGACGGTCACCGCGTAGG
>CANJKY010000317.1 GCA_947474875.1 Gemmataceae bacterium | reverse complement strand
CCTCCTTGCGGTCCGCCTCCACCTCCTGGTGTCGCTTGCGGGCCACCTTGTCGGCCGCCGCCCGCTCTTCGGCCAGGACCGCGGCCGCCGTCTCGCTCACCACCAGCCGGCCGCCCCCGACCTCGAACAGGAGGCCGGCAAAGGCCCCGAGGTCCGTGGACAAGGGCGGGGCGAGGCGGGCGTTCGCCGAGCGGATGGTCTCCCGCATCTCCAGGTAGGCGGCCCACGAGCCGAGCCTCTTGGTGTCGGCGAAGACGGCGTTGAACCCGTTCAGGATGGCCGTGTTGAACGGCGGGAAGAGGGTGGGATGGAGGAAGTAAAGGATGTTCGCCACGGCCGGCCCGAGGCCCTTGATCTTGCGGCGGTCGAGGGCGAACACCAGGTCGAGGAGTTTGCCCTCGTCGGCCGTGCTCAAGCAGCCGTCCAGGAAGTCGGCGAACGCCCGCTTGTGCTCGTCGTTCTCGTAGATGTCGGGGATGCGGAGCTTCGGCTTCCAGTAGAAGGCGTGGGCCGCGCCCTGGAACACCTGCTTCTGCTCGGTCACGGACTCGAGTACCGTTTCGAGCGGCGACCCCTTGTAGTCGCTCCCGAACGTGCCCCCGCGGACCGCCCGGACGACCGCCTCCACCCCGCGGCGGATGGAGCGGAACGCCTTCAGCCGGTTGTCGTCGCGGAGGAACCAGGTGTGGTAGACCGACTCGGGGTCTTGGCGGTAGCGGGCGACGAGGGCGTCGAGGTCGGACAAGCGGGCACCTCCGGGGTGAGGTGTCATCATGAGGGCGCGGGCGGATTCCGTCAACCGCCGACCGGCCCCCGATACATACCCCGTGGGGGTATGATTGACAAATACCCCTGGGGGGTATAATATGGGTCGGACAAGGGGCGGAGGACACGGCGATGGATACGGACACGAAGAAGCGGGTTTCGACGCGGGTGAAGCGGATCGCCGGCCAGGTGGCCGGGGTCGAGCGGATGCTCGCCGAGGACCGCTACTGCGTGGATGTGCTCCACCAGATCGCCGCAATCCGGTCGGCGCTCGACGCGGTCGGGGTGGAACTCATCACGTCCCACCTGGAGTCGTGCGTGGTCGGCCACGGGAGCGGGTGCGAGCACGAGAAGGCCAGGCCGATGACGCGCGACGAACTGCTCGCCGAGGTCCGCACCGTCCTGTCCCAGTTCTTGAAGTGAACTCAGTATTCGGAGGAACACGCGTGGAAACCACAACTGTCGTCGCCAGCGGGATCGTCTGCGGCGGGTGCGCGAACGCTGTGAAAGCCGCGGTGTCGGCCGTGCCCGGCGTCTCGGCCGTCGAGGTTGCCGTCCCGGAGAAGCGAGTCACCGTCACACACGACGGACGAGTCTCGAAGGCCGTGATCGAAGAGACGCTCAAGAAGGCCGGGTTCCAACCGGCGTAGGAGGGCAAAGATGAGTACCACAACCGCCGAAACTTCAAGTCGCGTGGACATGCCGGTCGTCGGGATGCACTGCGCGGCCTGCGCCGTCCGCATTGAGGGGGCGCTCGGCCAAGCTCCGGGCGTATCGAAAGCCGCGGTCAACTTCGCCACCGGTCGGGCCACGGTTGAGTACGATCCGGCATCGACTGCCCCGGCCGACCTCCGGGACGTGGTTCGCGGGGCCGGGTACGACGCGGTGGTGCCCCCGGACGGGCACCACGCCGGCGGGGTGTCGGATGCCGAGGAACGAGCGCGGGAGGCGGAGTACAAGCGGACCCGGCTCAAGTTCGTCGTGGCCGCCGTCCTCACCGTGCCCGTCGCCGTCATCGGGATGGGCGGGCACATCATTCCGTCGCTCGGCCCGCTCTTGAACTTCCCCGGCCGCGCGTGGGTCGAACTGGCGCTGGCCACCCCGGTCCTGTTCTGGGCCGGTTGGGAGTTCTTCACCGGGGCATGGGCGGCGGCCCGGCACCGGGCGGCGGACATGAACACCCTGGTCGCCATCGGCACGCTCTCGGCTTTCGCCTACAGCGTGGTGGCGACACTCGTCCCGGACTGGTTCACGGTGAGTGCGTCGTCCGATCACGCCGGGCACGGCGGCAGCGCCCCCGTCGGCGTGTACTACGAGGTGGCCGCGGTCATCGTCACCCTCATCCTGCTCGGCCGATTGCTCGAAGCGCGGGCGCGGAGCCGAACGGGCGGGGCGATCCGGGCGCTCATCGGCCTGTCGCCGAAGACCGCCCGCGTCGAGCGGGACGGGGTAGAAGTGGATGTGCCGGTCTCCGAGGTTCGGGTTGGCGATGTGGTTCGGGTGCGGCCGGGGGAGAAGGTGCCGGTGGACGGCACGGTGCTGGACGGCAAGTCGGCGGTGGACGAGTCGATGCTCACCGGCGAGCCGCTCCCGGTCACGAAAGCCCCAGGCGACTCGGTCATCGGGGCGACGGTAAACACCACCGGGTCGTTCCGCCTGACGGCTACGAAGGTCGGGGCCGACACCGTCCTCCAGCAGATCGTGCGGTTGGTGCAGGAGGCGCAAGGGTCGAAGGCCCCGATCCAGAAGCTGGCCGACACGGTCTCCGGGTATTTCGTTCCCGCGGTTCTGTGCCTCGCTGTCCTCACCTTCGTCGTGTGGTTCAACCTGACGCCGCCGGAGTCGCGGCTCACGTTCGCGTTGCTGACGTTCGTCTCGGTGCTCATCATCGCCTGCCCGTGCGCGCTCGGCCTGGCCACACCGACGGCCGTGATGGTCGGCACCGGGCGGGGGGCGCAGGCGGGCATTCTGATCAAAGGCGGCGAGCCGCTCGAATCGGCCGGCCGGCTCACCACCGTCGTGTTGGACAAGACGGGGACGGTGACGGAAGGAAAGCCGGCGGTGACGGAAATCGTCCCGGCCGGCCTGAGCGAGGCAGACCTGCTCCGCCTCGCGGCCGCGGCCGAAGGGCAGTCCGAGCACCCGCTCGCCCGCGCGGTGATCGCGGCGGCTCAGAGCCGTGGCCTTGTCGCGCCGCAGACCACCGCGTTCGAAGCCGTGCCCGGTCACGGGCTGGTCGCAACGGTCGAGGGCCGACAGGTGTTGGTCGGAAACGCCCGGCTCCTCACGTCGCGGAACGTGGCCTTCGACGCGGCAGCGGTCGGGCGGACGGCGGCGGCCGGGCGGACCACGCTGCTCGTCGCCGTGGACGGGGCGTTCGCGGGTCTGCTCGCGGTCGCCGACCCGGTGAAGCCGACCTCGAAGGCGGCTGTCGAGCGCCTACACGCGATGGGCTTGGAGGTCGTCCTCCTCACCGGCGACAACCGCGGCACCGCCGAGACTGTTGCCCGCGAAGTCGGCATCGACCAGGTGCTGGCCGACGTGCTGCCGGACGGGAAGGCGGCGGAGGTGAAGAAACTCCGGGACGCGGGCAAGGTGGTGGCGATGGTCGGGGACGGCATCAACGACGCCCCGGCGCTCGCCGCCGCGGACATCGGCATCGCGATGGGGACGGGGACGGACGTGGCCATCGAGGCGGCGGACATCACGCTGGTAAAGGGCGACCTGTCCGGGGTCGCGTCGTCCATCGAACTGTCCCGCGCGACCATGCGGACCATCCGGCAGAACCTGTTCTTCGCGTTTGCTTACAACGTGCTCGGCATCCCGGTCGCGGCCGGCGTCCTGTACCCGCTCACCGGCTGGCTGCTCAGCCCGATTCTCGCGTCGGCGGCGATGGCCCTGTCGTCGGTGAGCGTGGTGACGAACGCCCTGCGGCTCGGCCGGCTCGAACTCCGGAGGGGGAACTGACATGGACACGGCACAACTCGCAGTCACCGGCGGCGGCGTGGCCCTCATCGGGTTCATCCTGTGGTTCTTCTTCGGCCCCCGCGCGGCGACCGCGGCTCGTCAGACAGAGGGCGGGGTGCAAGAAGTCGAGGTGGTCGTTCAAGGCGGGTACACGCCCGACCGAATCGAAGTGACGCAAGGCCGCCCGGTCCGACTCGTGTTCCATCGGACGGAATCGAACCCCTGCACCGAGCAGGTGGTGTTCGGCGACTTCGGGATCGCGAAGTCGCTCCCCGAGGGCGAGCGAGTGGCGGTCGAGTTCACCCCGGACCGGGCGGGCACGTTCGTCTTCCACTGCTCGATGAACATGGTGCGGGGGGCACTGGTGGTCAGGCCGGCGTGACTCGCCAGCGGGTCGGCGGTAAAAGGCGACCGAGGCAACAGTCGGCGTGGAGAAGACGAGATGGCAAAAGGACGCGAGAGCGGGATGCCCGACGCGGACTACTGGGGCACCTTCTTCAACCCGGAGTGCATCGTCGGCCGGCTCGACTGTGCGGGGTCGCACGACGTGGTCGAGTTCGGCTGCGGGTACGGGCTGTTCACCGTGCCGGCGGCGAAGGCGGTCACGGGCACCGTGTACGCCCTCGACATCGACCCGAAGATGGTGGCCGCGGCGACGGCCGTCGCCGCACGAAACGGGCTGGCAAACGTTCGGGCCATCGAGCGAGATTTCCTCGCCGACGGCTGCGGCCGACCCGACGCGAGCGCCGGCTACGCCCTGCTGTTCAACATCCTCCACGTCGAGGAGCCGGTCGCCCTCTTGCGCGAAGCGTTCCGGGTTCTCGCACCCGGTGGCCGGCTCGGAATCATCCACTGGAAGCACGACCCCGCCACGCCCCGCGGCCCGTCGCTCGCCATCCGCCCCACGCCCGACCAGTGCCGGGCCTGGGCCGAGGCAAGCGGCTTCTGGTTCGTCCGCGCCGAGGACTTGTGCTGCTGCTCCTGGCACTGGGGGATGGTGCTGGAACGGCCGTGCGTGCCGGCCGCCGAGTTCGATTGAAGCGGATGCGCCGCGCGTGCCGATGAACAACCCTAAATAGTGACAGCGTTCGATCACTCCGGGAAGTCGTGGCGGCGACGGCCGGCGGCGAGCCGCGTGAACTGCGGTTCGCGCGGACCAGTTTCCAAGGCCACCCCCCATGACCAGTTCCCGCGCCCGTCATCTGCTCCTCGCCGCGCTCGTTGCGCTGACCTCCGGCTGCGTGTCCGGGCCACCGCCCGCGCCGACCTTGTCGGCCGGAACACCGCCTGCTTCCGTCGTCCGGCGGACGGGGCCGTCCGACGGCGTCATCCCGGCTGCGGCGACACAGGTCGCTCCTGCGAAACCGGACCTCTCCCGCCCGCTCACCCTGGACGCCGTCACGCAGCTCGCCGTCACCTCCCACCCGCGGCTCGGGCGGGCGACGTTCGCGGTCGAGGCCGCCCGCGGCCGCCTGACCCAGGCCGGCCTCTACCCGAACCCGGTGTTCGGGTTCACCGCGGACGAACTCGGGGACCGCACCGGGCCGTCGGGTATCCTCGCGCCGCTCGTCTCCCAGGAGGTCGTCCTCGGGGGCAAGCTGGGGCTGAGCCAGGCGGTCGCCGCACGGGAGGTGGACCAGGCGACGCTCGGCCTGCTCGCCGAGCGGTACACACTGACCGGTGCCGTGCGCGCCGGCTTCTACGAGGTACTCGCCCTCCAGCAGCGGGCGGT
>CANJKY010000316.1 GCA_947474875.1 Gemmataceae bacterium | reverse complement strand
GGGCTGCGGGCGGCCGAGGATGTCGTCACCCAACTCGGCGTGGACGTCGAGCAACCCGGCCGAGCCCAGGCCGCGGCCGACGCGATCGACCGCGCGGCCGAGGTGCTGAACGTCCCGCAGGCGCGGATCGAGGCCATGAAGTCGGCCGCGGCGGTCCGATTGACCCGTGAGGTCACCGAACTGGCGGTGACGGCCGCGGCCGGTTCGGAGCGGCTCGCGGAGGGGCTGGCGGCGTCCCGCCGGGAAGTCGCCGACGCCCGCGTGCGGGTGGGTGAAATGCGGGGCGACCTCGTCCGCTGGACGTACGTCGGCGCGTCCGCCCACACTCTACTCTGGCTGTCGGCCGGGCTGGGCCAGGTGTGTCTGATCGGCTGGGGCTGGCGGCGGCTCGCCCGGATCGGCCTGACCCACACCGACCCGGAGCCAACCCGCCCGACGTGACCCTGGGGAACCGACATGGACCGGGTGCCGGAGTGGCTCGTCCTCATCCCGATGGTCGCGGCAGCGGCGGCCGTGACCCTGTGGGTGGCCGGCGCGATCTACTACGACGTGTGCGGGGCCGGTCGGTGGAGCCGCCTGATCGCGGCGGTTTGGGTCGTCGGCGTCGTCGTTACGTTCGCCGTGTGGCAGCCGACCTGGCAGCCGTTCGTCGCCCTGCTCGGGGCGACCGCCCTCTTCCTGGTCTGGTGGTTCCGGCAGAAGCCGAGCCACGCCCGCGACTGGGATCCGTGCGCGGCCGTGATGCCGCGGGCGGTCCGCGACGGGGACGCGGTCACCATCGAAAACGTGCGTCACTTCGAGTACCGCTCGCTCACCGACTTCGACGCCCGGTACGACACCCGCACGTACCGCCTCTCGAACTTGCGGGGCGTGGACCTCCTCCTGTTCGTCTGGGACGTCAAGCTGTTCGGGCACCCGGCGCTCGTCTTCGACTTCGGGCCGGACGGCCGGGTCTGCCTGTCGATCGAGGCCCGGCTGCGGCGGGGGCAGTCGTACTCGCTCGTCCGCGGCCTGTTCCGCCAGCAGGAGCTGATCTTCGTCGCCGCCGACGAGCGCGACGTCATCCTCCGGCGGACGAAGCACGGCCCGCCGGTGGACGCGTACCTGTACCGGTTCCACGCCCCCCTCGGGGAGGTCCGGACCGCGTTCCTCGACTACGTCGACGCGCTCAACCGGCTGTACGAGACGCCGCGGTGGTATCATGGGCTGGCCGCGAACTGCACCACCTCGTTCTACCGGCTGCCGAACAGCCGGTGGCGGATCGACTGGCGGGTGATCGCCAACGGCCGGCTCGACCGGGCACTGTACGCGGACGGGCGGCTGGACCGCACGCTCCCGTTCGAGGAACTGCAACGGTCCTCGCGTCTGAACGAGGTGGCGAACGAGGCGCCTGCCGAGGGCTTCGGGGATCGTATCCGCCGCGAACTGGAGGAACGTCGCCATGACCGATGACGTGATGTCGCTGCTGAAGGTCAACGAGTACTTCCGCGGCGCCTCCGACGAAGCCCTCCGGCAGGTGGTGGCGGCCGGCCGGGTGACCCAGCACCCGGCCGGCGAGGTGGTCCACGAGGCGAACGCCCCGCTGGCCACCGTCGGGTTCGTCCTCCGCGGGCGGCTCAAGGCCGTGCGGGTCGATACCCGCGGCGGCGAGTCGCTGTTCCGCATGATCGACCGCGGCGAGCAGTTCGGGATGATGGTCGGGGCACTCGCCGAGCCGGTCCCGATCCGGATCGTCGCCCTGGAGCCCACGATGGTCCTCGAACTCGATTACGACGAGGCGATGGACCTGACCTTCCGGCACCCGGACCTACGGCGGTTGTGGCTGTCGACGTTCGCCGGCAGTCTGCGGAAACACTTCTTCGGCGCGACGCAGAAGCGGGCCCCGATGGTGCTCGGGCTGATCCACGAGTCCGCCGCCACCCGCCGGGTGGCCGGGCGGCTCCTCGACCGGTTGCACGGGCTGGGCGAGAAACTTGCCGTGTTCGGCGACTCGGACGACCGGCCGAACCTGCCCGACGTACCGTTCCGCTCGCTACGGGTGGGCGATAGGGATTTGGAGCCCGAGGAGATCCGCCGGCAGGTGACCGAGTGGCCCGACGCCAACCGCATCATCTTCGACCTGAGCGCCGACATGCCGGCGGAGCGGGCGGCCCGACTGCTCCAATTTGTGGACCGGGCCGTCTACTTCGTGCCGGCCGCCGCCGGCGAGGCCGCGGTCCGCCGCCTTCAGTCGTTCGACGTGCCGGCCCGCGGCTGGCGGGACAAGATCAACGTCGCGTGGGTGCTGGATGGCACCAACGTCGCCCCGGATATGCCGGCCTTCCAGAACCTGGTCGCCCGCGACTTCAAGATCGCCGACCCGCCCCCGGGCCCGCCGTTCGGCCCGTCGCTGGCGGCGGGGCTGGAGCGGCTCGTCCACGACCTCCGGGGGGTGCGGATCGGGGTGGCGCTGGGCGGCGGGGCGGCCCGCGGCATGTCCCACCTCGGGGTGCTGAAGGCGCTCGAAGACCAGGGGATCGTGGTCGACATGATCGCCGGGACGAGCGCCGGGGCGATGACCGGCGTCATGTACGCCTCCGGCCTCGAACCGGACTACAACGCGCACCGGTTCGCCACCGACCTGCGGCCGTCCTGGCTGTTCCGCCGGCTGCCGCAAGGGGGCAACTGGTACCTGCTGTACAAGTACCGCCGCGGGCACTTCGACCCGATGCTCCGCAAGTACCTGCACGACTGGCGGCTCGAGCAGCTCGCCGTCCCGTGCCTGACGGTCACCGTGGACCTGGTGAGCGGCACCTCGGTGGTCCGCGACCGGGGGGACGCCGTCCACGCCATCCTGGAGAGCATCAACCTGCCGGTGCTGTCCGTCCCGATCGTCCGGGACGGCCGGGCGCTGATCGACGGCGGGCTGGTGAACAACATTCCGGCCGACGTCCTGGTGGCCCGGGGCTGTAACTTCGTGATTGCGGTCAGCGTGTCGGCCAAGATGGAGAAGGAGTTCTGTCAGATCACGCCCGGGGCCGCGTCCCCGAAGAAACCGGGGGTGGTGCAGACGCTCCTCCGCAGCCTGCTGGTGCAGAACCACAGCCTCAACGCGTTCGGGGTGCAGCCGGCCGACCTGATGATCGCCCCCGACGTGACGAGGTACGACATGGCCGCTTTCACCAAGGCGGAGGAGATGGCCGCGATCGGCCGGACGGCCGGCCTGGATTCGGTGCCGAAGATTCGCACGCTCCTGAACCGGCTCGACCCTCAACTCTTCCCGCCCGCCGGCTGACGCCCGCGCCCCGTGCTACCCGGCTCAGGGCAGCGTCGGCCCTCACCCTCTGCCCAGCCGCGGGTTGCAACATCGGTCCCGCAGACACCTGTTTAAAGTCCACCGATAGCGCCCTCCGAATACGGGTCTGGCTCGTTCCCGCACGAGCAAGATCAAAAACCCGTCTTGACGTAAACTCAGCCATCGGCCACAGTTCGCCAACTGGTGTCCCCACACCCCGCGGACAGGGAGGTCCGTCATGGGTCGATTCGCCCACACTCACCGGTCGTCGGCCGGTTCCGCCCGCCTGAGCGGGTTCGAGCGGTTGGAGGAGCGGGATCAGCCGGCTACCAGCCTGCTCGCCAACCTGAACGCCACCGGCAGCCCGGCGTTCCTGCCGTTCAGCATCGCCGACGCCCCGGCCGGCGCGCCCCTCGGCGGAAAGGTGTACTTCCTGGCCGCCGACGGCACCTCCAACCCGGCTCTGTACTCGTCCGACGGGACGGCGACCGGCACGAGCCTCGTCCGCGGCCTGGCCGCCGGGACCAGCAGCCCGCTGCTGGCCGGGTGGGACGCGTTCGCGGCGAACACCCCGCCGGTGGTGGCCGCCGGCGGCAAGCTGTACTTCGCCGCACCCGGCAGCCCGTCCGGGGCGTGGGTGAGCGACGGCACCGCCGCCGGCACCGCCCCGCTCGCCGTGTCCGGGGCCACCGGCAACGCGTCGCCCGACCTGCTGGTAGCGGGCGGGCGGGTGCTGTTCACCCCCATGGTGAACGGCCCCGGCGGGTTCCCGGTGCCCCAGCTGGTGTCGTCCGACGGCACAGCCGACGGCACGGTGGTGCTGACGACCACGGCCGGCGGTATCCGCTCCGCGGTGGCGGCCGGCGGGAAGGTGTACTACGTCACCGAAGATTACAGCGGGGGCATCGGCGGCCCGACCGACACCATCTGGCAGACGGACGGGACGGCGGCCGGCACCAGGGCGTTCGCCACCCTGCCGGCCGGTGCGCAGGTGTGGACCTTCGGCGCGGACGGGGCGTGGCTGGCGGTCGTCGGCGGGAAGGTGTACTTCGCCGCGTCGGCGGCGGGCAGCGGTACCGAGTTGTGGGTGAGTGACGGCACGCCGGCCGGCACCCGGCAGGTGAAGGAGATCAACCCCAGCACGCAGAACGGGTTCGACTCCACCTTCCCGTACCCCCGCAGTTCATTCCCGCAGGGGTTCACGGTGGTCGGCGGCACCGTCTACTTCGCCGCCGACGACGGGGCGCACGGGCAGGAGTTGTGGAAGACGGACGGCACCGCCGCCGGCACGGTGATGGTGAAGGACCTCAGCCCGTCCGTCGGCAGCCCGGGGTACGAGCTCACCGGCACCCCGTCCGGCTCCCGGCTGAGTGGGCTGACCGCGTTCGCCGGCCGGCTGTACTTCGCCGCCGACGACGGCACCACCGGCCAGCAGTTGTACGTCTCGGACGGCACCGCCGCCGGCACCACCCGGCTCACGTCCGCCGCCCACTCGGCGAACACGGGTGAGAGTTTCCTCTCGGCCGGCGAAACACCGGTTGTGGTCGCCGCCCTCGGCCACCGCCTGCTGTTCGGGATGGGGGACGCCGCTCGCGGGCGACAGTTGTGGGCCACGGACGGCACCCCGGCCGGCACGGCGGTTGTCAAGCCGATCGGCGCCCAGGCGTCGGCGTGGGACCGGGCGTTCGCCGGCCCGCTGCCGGTGGGCGTGGTCGGCGGGAGGCTCCTGTTCTCGGCGGACGACGGGACGAGCGGCCGGCAACTGTGGGCGACCGACGGCACCGCCGCCGGCACCGCCCTGCTCGCCCGCCTGAACCCGACCGACCTGGGGTCCGACCCGCAGTCGTTCCTCACCATCGGCACGCGGGTGCTGTTCACCGCCACCGACGGGCACGGGGCGTACAGCGTGTACGCCACCGACGGCACCGCCGCCCCGGTGGCGGTGAAGCGGTTCGAGCTGTCGGCAGACCTGAACGCAGTCACCCGCCCCGGCCCGCTCGTCCGCTCCGGCGGCCTGGCGTACTTCACCCTGAACTCCGGCAGCAACGGCCGGCAGTTGTGGGCGACCGACGGCACCCCGGCCGGCACCCGGCTGCTGAAGGAGGTGAAGCTCCCATCCGACCTCGCCGCGGCGACCACCAACCCGCTGGGCATCGCCAACCCGACCGACGTGAACGGGAAGCTGTTCTTCACCGTC
>CANJKY010000315.1 GCA_947474875.1 Gemmataceae bacterium | reverse complement strand
CTGGTTTCAGTCCCTGACCAGCACCACCGGGTTCGTACCCCGCCGGCAGTGCGGGGACTGGACGCCCGGGTGGATCACCGTCCACGCCGGGTCCGACGTCCTCATCTGGCTGGCGTACCTGTCCATCCCGCTGGTACTGCTGGCCGTCGCCCGGCACGCGGCGGTGCGGCCGTTCCGCCCGATGATCGGCCTGTTCGCCGCGTTCATCCTCGCGTGCGGCACCACCCACCTGATCGAGGCCGTCATCTTCGAGCACCCGATATACCGGTTGGGCGGGGTGGTGAAGGTCCTGACCGCGGTCGTGTCGTGGGCCACCGTCCTCGCCCTCATCCCGGCCGTCCCGCGGTTGCTACCGCTTCTGGACCAGTTGACCACAACGCCAACTGCCGAGCCCGGCCCCGACCCGGACGCCGTCAAGCCGGCCGGGTTGGTGTACTCACTGGCCATCCTGATCGCCCTGCTGGCCGTCCTCATCCGGTACGCCATGCACCCGGTACTCGGCGAGTACGCCCCGTACATGGTGTCGTTGCTGGCCACCGTGTTCGTCGCCTGGTACGGCGGGTTCGGTCCCGGTCTGGTCACCCTGTTGCTGAGTGGGGTGGCGACCGTGTACCTGTTCGTCCCCCCGCGGGGGGCGTTCGACTTGGACGACCTGTCCAAGCAGTTCGGCCTCGGAATGTTCCTGTTCACCGGTCTGGGTGTTCTAGTCCTTGGCGGGCTGCAACGCGAGACCCGCCGGCGGTTGCACGGCAAGGTGCTGCAACTGTGGTCGGCCCGCGAGGAGGTGACGGCCGAGAAGCGGAAGGCGGATGAGACCCTGGCCGCCCTCGACGCCTTCGTCCGCAACGCCCCGTACGGGATCGCCTATTTCGACCCCACCTTGCGATACATCCGGGTGAACGATACGTTCGCCAGTGCAAACGGCGTGCCGGTGGATGAGCATATCGGCCGTGTCCTGACCGACGTGCTCCCGGACTTCCCGCCCGATTTGGTCGCCAACTTCCATCGGGTACTCGACACCGGTGAACCGCTCACCCGGCACATCGTCCGCGGGCCGGAGACTGTGTGGGAACTGACCGCTTTCCCGGTGCCGCTGACCGACAGCCGCCACGGACTGGGGGTGATCGGGGTGGACGTGACCGACCGCCAGCGGCACGAGGAGCAACTGCGGCAGAGCGAGGCGAGGTTCCGTCAGTTGGCCGAAGTCATGCCGCAGATCGTGTGGGTGGCTCGCGGGGACGGCCACCGCGAGTACTACAACTCCCGCTGGTACGAGTACACCGGCCTGACCGTCGAGCAGAGCGCGGGCCGCGAGGGGTGGGTGGACGCCCTGCACCCGGACGACCGGGAGCGCGGCCGGGCGGCGTGGCTGCACTCGGTCGAAACAGGCAACCTGTACCAGATCGAATACCGGTTCCGGGACCGGCACGGCGACTACCGCTGGTTCCTCGGCCGGGCCGAGGCGGTGCGGGACGAATCCGGGCAGATCGTCCGCTGGCTGGGCACGTGTACCGACATCGACCGGCAGGTGCGGGCGGCCGAAGACCTCCGCGAGGCCCGGCGGTTCGCCGAGTCGGTGCTGCACTCCCTGTCCTCCCACCTGGCGGTGATCGACGCGGACGGGAACATCATCAGCGTGAACGAGTCGTGGCGGCAGTTCGGGGTGGCCAACGGCGTCCCGCCGGATTACGACTGGCTGACCGCCAACTATTACGCCGCCAGCCGGCCGGATGAGTACGGGCGGCGGGCGACGGACGGCATCCGGGCGGTCGCCCGCGGGGAGCGGGGGGCGTTCGAGATGGAGTACCCGTGCCACGGCAACGGGCAGGAGCGGTACTTCGTGCTGCGGGCCAACCGGTTCCGCGGGGACGGCCCGGTGCGGCTGGTGATCACCCACGAGAACGTCACCGATCGGGTGTTGGCCGAGCGGCAACTGCGGGAGTCGGCGTCCCAGTTGCTCCAACTGACCGAGGGGATGCCGCTGCTCATGTGGGCGTGCCGGCCGAACGGCGAGTGCGACTATCTCAGCCGGCAATGGCTGGACTACACCGGCGAGACGCTCGAAAGTCAGCTCGGCAAAGGGTGGATCGCGTCCGTCCACCCGGAGGACCGGGCGGCGGCGACCGCCGCCTGGCAGGCGTCGGTGGACGGGTCCATCGCCTACGACGTCGAGTACCGCCTCCGCCGGCACGACGGGGTGTATCGCTGGTTCGCCACCCGCGGCATCCCCGTCCGCGATCAGGCCGGCCGCATCACCCGCTGGTACGGGTCGTGTACCGACATCGACGACCGCAAGCACTACCGGGACAACCTGGAGTTGATGGTAGCCGAGCGGACCGCCCAGATCCGCGAACAGCAGATCTTCCTGAACACCACTCTGGACAACATCGCCGAGGGGGTGGTGGCGTGCGACGCGAGCGGGCGGCTGAAACTGTTCAACGCCGCCGCCCGGCGGATGCACGCACTGCCGCTCGAACCTCTGGCCGCCGACCGGTGGACGGAGCGGTACCGGCTGTACGAAGCGGACGGGGCGACCCCGATGCCGACGGATAACATCCCGCTGTACCGGGCATGGCGGGGGGAGTCGGTCCGGGATGCCGAACTGGTCATCCGGGCGGTCGGTCAGCCGGATCGGTACCTGGTGTGCTTCGGCCAGCAGTTGCGCGGCCCGGATGGAACAGTGTCCGGGGCGGTGGTGTCCATGCGGGACGTGACCGAGCGGCGGGAGTACGAGCGGCAACTGCTGCTCACCCACGCCGCCCTGCGGGCGAGCAACGAGGATCTGGAGAAGTTCGCCTACGTCGCTTCGCACGACCTCCAGGAACCACTCCGCAAAATCCAGGCGTTCGGCACGCGGTTGGTCGACCGCTACCGGGACGCTCTCGGTGAGCAAGGGCAGGGGTATCTGGACCGGATGACGGAGGCCGCCGGGCGGATGCGGCGGCTGATTGAGGATTTGCTCGCGCTCTCCCGGGTGAGCAGTAAACCGATCACGTTCCAGCCGGTCGATCTGTCCGAGTTGGTACAAGACGTGCTTGGTGATCTCGACGAGCAGGTTCAGCGCACGGGCGGGCGGGTGGAAGTGGGACAGTTGCCCACGGTCGTGGGCGACCCGGGGCAACTTCGCCAACTGTTCCAGAACCTGATCGGAAACGCGTTGAAGTTTGCTCGACCCGAGGCTCCGCCTGAGGTGCGGTTGACAGCGACGGAGTTGGTCCAACTCCCGGCGGACGCTGATCCGCCTCCGTCGGCCAGTTCGGGCTGGCGGATCACAGTCTCGGACAACGGCATCGGGTTCGAGCCGGAGTACGCGGACCGGATCTTCGAACTGTTCCAGCGGCTGCACGCGCGGACCAAGTATGAGGGGACTGGATTGGGACTGGCTATCGTGCGTAAGATTGCCCTCCGCCACGGGGCGACGATCGTCGCCCGCGGCCGACCCGGCGAGGGGGCGACGTTCGTCCTTGACTGGCCGACCCAGGCGGATCAAACGGTATGACCATGCCCGTGGCCCCGAAATCTGTCACCATCCTGCTGGCCGACGACGACCCGGACGACCGCGAACTGACCCGCGAAGCGTTCGAGGAGTCCAAGCTGGCGAACGACCTGCGGTTCGCCGAGGACGGGGTGGAGGTGTTCGAGTACCTGGACCGGACCGGCAAGTTCGCCGGCCCGGATGCGGCCCCGCGGCCGCACCTGCTGCTGCTCGACCTGAACATGCCGCGGATGGACGGGCGGGAGGTGCTCGCCCGGCTGAAGTCCGACCCGCGGTACGCCGACATCCCGGTGGTGGTGCTCACCACCTCCAAGGCCGAGGAGGACGTTCTCCGCTCGTACCGGCTGGCCGCCGCCAGCTACATCACCAAACCCGTCACCTTCGAATCCCTGGTGCGAGTGGTACAGGCGCTCGGCCGGTACTGGTTCGAGATCGTGGAACTGCCGGATCATGACAAGCCTCGCGCCGACCCGTGACCGCCCCGTCCGTGTCCTTCTGGTGGACGACGACCCGGACGACCATCTGCTCACCCGCGACGTGATCGCCGACATCCCGGGCGGGGGGTACACCCTGGACTGGGTGGCCGAGTTCGACGCCGCGCTGGAGGCCATCGGCCGGGGCGAGCACCACGTGTATCTGGTGGACTACCGGCTGGGGGTGAAGACCGGGCTGGACCTGCTGGCGGCGATGACCCAGCGGGGGTACCCGGGGCCGGTCATCCTGCTGACCGGGCTGGGCGGACCGGAGGTGGACCGGGCGGCCGAGGAGGCGGGGGCGGCCGACTTCATCGAGAAGGCGAAGCTCGACCCTGTGACGCTGGAGCGGGCCATCCGGTACACCCTGCGGCAGCGGGCGTATGAGGCCGACCTGGAGCGGAAGGTGGCCGAGCGGACGGCCGCCCTGGAGCAGGCGAACGCCTCCCTCCGCGAGGCCGACCGGCGGAAGGACGAGTTCCTGGCCACGCTCGCGCACGAACTTCGCAACCCGCTCGCCCCCATCCGCAACGCGCTGGCCATCATGGACCTGTCGCCCGGCAACCAGGCCGGGTTAGCCAAGGCGAAAGGGGTGATGGAGCGGCAGGTGCGGCACCTCGCCCGGCTGATCGACGATCTGCTGGACGCCTCCCGCATCACCCGCAACACGCTGCACATCGACCCCCGTCCGGTGGACCTGGCCGGGCCGCTGCAGGCGGCGGCGGAGTCCAGCCGGGCGGCGGCCGCGGCCGCCGACATCACCCTGCGGGTCGAACTGCCCTCCGCGCCGATGGTGGTGAACGGCGACCAGGCTCGGCTCACCCAGGTGTTCGCCAACCTGTTGTCGAACGCGATCAAGTACACGGAGTCTGGGGGCACGATCACCCTCACCGCCGTTCCGGCGGGGGGTGAGGTGACGGTGTCCGTGCGGGATACGGGGGTGGGCATCCCGGCCGACGATCTGCCGCGGGTGTTCGACCTGTTCGGCCCGGTGGATCGGGCGGACGCGCGGACGGCCGGCGGGCTTGGGGTCGGACTGGCGGTGGCCAAGCGGGTGGCGGAGAGGCACGGCGGGACGGTGACGGCGATCAGCGGCGGAGTCGGGCAGGGGTCGGAATTCGCCGTCCGCCTGCCCCTCATCCGCCCGCCCGGGTAGGGCGGGTGGTCAGTTTCGCACCGCCGGGTTCCGCGTGCGGATCACACCTCCGCCCCGCAGGATCATGACCACCCCGCCGACGATGGCCACCAGGGCGAACGGCCCGAGGATGGCCGGCAGGGGATACGCCCACCCCGTTTGCGGGGTGCCGGCCGGCTCGGACACGTCGCGGGGTGGTGCGCTCATCGCGAACAGGCAGTAGGCGCCGATCACCACCCCTATCAGCAGCACCGCCCAACCGGTAAATCGCATGGTGACTCCTCCCGTGAGATGAGCGGTTGCGCCCGCCCACCTCTCGACCCTGCACCTGCCGTGCCCATTTCGCCCGCACCAGGCGTGCCGGCACACCCTTT
>CANJKY010000314.1 GCA_947474875.1 Gemmataceae bacterium | reverse complement strand
GGCCGGTGCGAACGGCCGTGGTCGCCGGGCTGGTGGACGACTTCGCCGGCACCACCGCGTACATGGACCGGGCGGCCGTCAACCGGCTGATGCGGGAGGGCGATGTGGTGACCGGGGCGCACCTGCTCGCCGACCCGGCCCGCCGCACCGAACTGTACATTGCCGTGAAGAACGCCCCCCGCATCAGCGGCGTCATCATCAAGCGGGACGTGGTGGACAGTTACCAGAAGACGATCGGCGAGAACATCCTGAAGATGCGGCTGTTCAACGTGCTGTTCGCCGGGGTGATCGCGTTCGGGGTGGTGTACAACTCGGCCCGCATCGCCCTGGCCGAGAGGAGCCGCGAGCTGGCCACCCTGCGGGTGCTCGGGTTCACCCGCGGGGAGGTGGCCCGCGTCCTGCTCGGCGAACTGGCCGTGCTCACCCTGGCCGCCATCCCGCTCGGGCTGGGGTGCGGGTACGGGCTGGCGTTCGCCCTCATCCGGGCGGTGTACGATACGGAGTTGTTCCGCCTGCCGCTGGTCATCTCCCCCTGGACGTACGGGTTCGCCGCCAGCGTCACCCTGGCCGCCGGGCTGGTGTCCGGGCTGGTGGTCGGCCGGCGGCTGGCCGACCTCGACATGGTGGCCGTCCTCAAGAGCCGGGAGTGACCGATGCGTGCGCTCGTTCGGAACCTCGGCTGGATCCTGGCCGGGCTGGTCGTCGTCGGCCTGCTGGTGTACGCCTTCCGGCCGGTGCCGGTGGAGGTGGACACGGCCGCGGCGGCCCGCGGCCCGCTGGTGGTGACGGTCAACGCCGAAGGGAAGACCCGCATCCGCGAGAAGTACGTGGTGTCTGCCCCGCTCGCCGGCCAGTTGCTCCGCATCCGCCACCGCCCGGGCGACCCGGTGACAACCGGCGACACGGTGCTGGCGGTGATCGAACCGGGCGACCCGAGCCTACTCGACGCCCGCGCCCGCGGCGAGATCGAGGCGAAGGTGAAGGGGACCGAGGCCGCCCGGCAGCAGGCGGAGGCCGGGTTGAAGCGGGCGCGGTCGGCGCACCAACTGGCCGCCTCGCAGTGGGAGCGGGTGAAGCGGTTGCGGGAATCCGGGGTGGCGTCCGCGGACGAGGCGGACACCGCCGAGGCGAGGGAGCGGGTGGCGGCGGACGAGGTGCGGGTGGCCGAGTTCGCCGTGCGGGTAGCCGGGTTCGAACACGAGCTGGCGAAGGCGGCCCTCGTGCGGGTGCAACCGCGGCTGTCGGCCGACGGCGACCCGGAGCGGTTCGAGATCCGCTCGCCCATCGGCGGGCTGGTGCTGCGGGTGTTCCAGGAGAGCGCTGCGGTGGTGGCCGGCGGCACCCGGCTGCTCGAGCTCGGCGACCCGCGGGACCTGGAGATGGAGATCGACGTGCTGTCCACCGACGCGGTGAAGATGCGTCCGGGGGCGCGGGTGATCGTGGACCACTGGGGCGGGCCGGAGCCGCTGGCCGGGCGGGTGCGGGTGGTCGAGCCGGCCGGGTTCCTGAAGGTGTCGGCGCTCGGGGTGGAGGAGCAGCGGGTGAACGTGATCGCCGACTTCACCGACCCGCTGGACATGCGGAAACCGCTCGGCGACGCCTACCGGGTGGAGGCCCGCATCGTCATCTCCGAGGGCGACGCCCTGAAGGTGCCGACCGGGGCGGTGTTCCGCTCGGGGGCCGGGTGGGCGTGCTTCGCCGAGCGGAACGGCCGGGCGGTGCTGACCGCGGTGACCGTCGGCCGGTCGAACGGGTTGGACACGGAGGTGCTGAGCGGGCTGGCCGAAGGCGACATGGTGGTCGTCCACCCGAGCGACCGGGTGAAGGACGGGGTGCGGGTGGTCGGGCGGTGACGCGGCACGTTCGCAGTTCAGCCCGCCGCAGGCGAACGCCGGGCCAGGACGAAATAGCCCGTCGTCCGACGACCGCGGCAGACGACACGACCGATTGTTTTGAATTCACCCCTGGCACACGGGCGGGGCGGGTGGTAGGCTGCCGCCTCCCGCCCGAGGTCGCCTCATGTCCGATCCGTACCGCGCGAGCTTACACGGTAACCCGCCGACCCGCCCCCCGATGATGGTGGCCACACTGGTGGTCGCGGTCGCCGCCGTCACGACGGTCGCCGCGGGGGCCGTACTGTGGCGGGCGCTCGACCGCCAGCCGCCGGCCAAGCAGGTGCCGGGTCCGATTCCCGACACCGGCCGGCGATAACGGACGCGGACGGCTACGGCTTCACGAACACCCCGTCGTCCAACTTCTCGGACAGTTGCACGTCCGACACCTCGGCTTCGATGTACGGCTTGCCGTCCCGTTTGGTGGACGTCTTCACCGCCTGCTTCAGGCCGGCGAACTCTTTGAACTCGACGTACGTCGTCTCCTCCAGAACCTCCTGCCCGCTCCCTTCGTCCTTCACCGTGTGCGCAGACTTGACGAGCATTCCGGTGTCCTTGTCGAAGTACAGGTCCACGTCCCGCTTGCCCTTGGCGGACACCTTCACCCCCACCGCCTTCTTCGCCCCCACCTCGTGCTCGCCGGTGGTGGCCAGCGTGTACCCCTTCCCGTCCGCCAGCGGGGCGAGCGACGCCACCCACCCGCCGTGCAGGTTCTCGCCCGCCTCTTTCACCGCGTCCGCGTCCAACTCGGTGACGGCGTCGCCCACCTTCGTCCACCCCTTGTCCCCGTTCACCACGTTGACGATCTGGAGCGTCTGGCCGCCGGCCTCGATCCGGATGGCCACCTTCAGTTTGGTGGCCCCGTCGATGGAGATCTCGCCGGTCATCGGGATCTCCAGCCCCATGGTGGTGATCGTGCCCTTGAAGGCGGACACCGACCCCGGGTACTTCTTCAGCACGTCCGCACCGCCGTGCGCCTTGATCGCCTTGTCCACGATCGCTCGGGCGGCCTTGCCGTCGTCCGCCCGCACCGGGGCGACGGCCGCCACCAGACCGACCGTCAGGGCGGTACACACGAGTCCTCGCATCGCTGTCCTCGCAACCGGAAAGGGAAAGGCCCGGCGGGGCCGGCGCCTGCGAGGTGTTCGCTGCCGAGGCCGTGGGATTGAACGATCGCGCGGATTTTCATTCCGGTGAAGACGGAGCGATCAGGCGGTCAACTACCCCTGCCCGGGCTTGCTCTCATACTTCGTGGCGAACGACGCCGGCACTGCCAGCCCGATCAGCCAACCGACCACCACCCCGATCACCGCCCCGCCACCGACGAACCCGCCGAGGGTGGCGACGAACTGGGCGGGGGTAGCCGCCAGCAGTGGGGTGAGGCCGACGCCCACCCCCACCCCGACGGCCGCCCCGACGGCCGATCCGACGCCAGCCCCGGATCGCCAGTGAGTGCTGACGGAAGGAGCTTTTTCCACGGTCGTTACAGTAGTGTTCATCGCCGCCCCCGCATCGGGCGAAGAAAGTGTGAGCGCGGGTTCCGCATTGTGAGAAGACGCCTGCGCAACCGGCCGTTCACACTTCTGGAATCACGTGCATTCTGGGGTGTGTAGCGCAAAAAAGTGACCGGCCGCGTCCCCTTCTGCTGTCGCCCATTCAGCGAAGGATGTCCGCGGCCGGTCAAAAAAATATACCGCACCCGTCGTGCCAACCGTCGGCGTTCTTCCATGCTGCATTCCGGGTTTGCGGTTGCCAACCCCACCCCCGCGGCCGGACAATCCGTCTCATGAGCCGAGAGAAGCAATTCGCCCGCGTCCTCGACTGCGGCATCGTGGCGGTGGTCCGGGCGGCCACCCCGACGAATCTCGTGGATGTGATCGCCGCCATCGCCGAGGGTGGGGTGAATGTTGCTGAGGTGACGTTCACCGTGCCGAACGCGGTGGACGTGATCCGGGCGGCGAAGGATCAACTCGGCGACCGGGTGCTGCTCGGGGCGGGCACGGTACTGGACCCGGAGACCGCCCGGGCGGCGATCCTGGCCGGGGCCGAGTTCATTGTGTCGCCGACGGTGAACCTGGATGTCATCAAACTGTGCCGGCGGTACGACAAGCTGGTGTTCCCCGGAGCGTTCACCCCGACCGAGATCCTGACCGCGTGGGAGGCCGGCGCGGATGTGGTGAAGGTATTCCCGGCGGACGTGGTCGGGCCGGCGTTTTTCAAGGCGATGCGCGGCCCGCTGCCGCACGTGCGGCTGATGCCCACCGGCGGGGTGGATCTGAACACCGCCAGCGAGTACCTGCGGGCCGGGGCAAGTTGCCTGGGCATCGGCTCGCAACTGGTGGACCCGAAGGCGGTGGCCCGGCAGGATTACGAGTACCTCCGCGGGCTGGCGTGGCAGTACACCCAGGCGGTGCGGCTGGGCCGGACGGAGTAGCTCATGTCCGACGTCATCTGTTTCGGCGAGGCGATGGTCCGCTTCGCCCCACCGCACTTCCAGCGGATCGAGCAGGCCCGCACGTTCGACGTGGAGGTGGGCGGGGCGGAACTGAACACCGCAGTCGGGCTGGTACGGCTCGGCCGCGAGGCGGCGTGGGTGTCAGCCGTGCCGGACAACCCGCTCGGCCGGCTGGTGGTGAACCGTGTCCGCGAGACCGGGGTGAGCGCCGAGTTCGTGCGATTCACCGCCGACGGGCGGTGCGGACTGTATTTCCTGGAGTTCGGCGCGTCCCCGCGGGCCAGTTCCATCCTGTACGACCGCAAGGAATCCAGCATCTCGCAGGCGGAGCCGGGCGGCACCAGCTTCTGGGCCGGGTGGAAGCCGGGCACGTTCGACTGGCCGGCCATCTTCGACGGGGCAAAGTGGCTGCACGTCACCGGCATCACGGCGGCCATCCTCGAACACCGTGAGGTGTTGCCGGAGGCTCTGGCGAAGGCCCGTGAGGCCGGACTGAAGGTGAGCATCGACCTGAACTACCGCAGCAAGCTGTGGACGCCGGACGAGGCCGGGCGGGTGATGAGCGGGCTGGTAAAGCAATGCGATCTGCTCATCGCCAGCGAGCCGGACGCCGAGCAACTGTTCGGCATCAAGGGTACCGACTTTGCAGACGTGGCCGAGCAGTTGTGCCATAGGTTCGGCCTGCGGTACGTCGCCGGCGTGCGGCGGACGACCCCACTGGTGTGGCGGAACACGTTCGCCGCAGTCGGGTACGACAGGAAGGGATCGCTGTACGAGACGGCCAGCTACGAGGTGGAGATTGTGGACCGGCTGGGGGCCGGCGACGCGCTGGCCGCCGGGCTGATCCACGGGCTGCTCGACAGCGACTTCGAGACCGGGCTGGACTACGGGGCGGCGATGGGGGCGATCAAGCACACCATCCCCGGCGACCTGCCGTGGATCACGAAGGCGGAAGTCGAGGATGTGCTGAAAGGGCAGGGGTTGAGGATCAAGCGATGAGTTTCACCCTCACCCGTGCCCAGGTCCGCGACCTCGACCGCCGTGCCGCGGCTGAGTACGGCTTGCCCGGCGTCGTGCTGATGGAAAATGCCGGCCGCGGGTGCGCTGAGCTGCTGATGCGGCTGAACCCGGAG
>CANJKY010000313.1 GCA_947474875.1 Gemmataceae bacterium | reverse complement strand
CGGCCCCGACCCACCGCAACTCCCGCCGGGCCGGGTCGATCTCGGCCAGGAACAGGGTGACGAACAGGGAGTCGCCGGCGGCACAGTTCAACTGGGCGTTCACCACCCGCGCCGCGTCCGATACGCTGCCGCCGTCGGCCAGGGCCATCCGCAGGGCGGCCCGGGTCTCCACCATCGTCAGTGCCGGGCCGAGGCCGTGCCCGCACACGTCGCCGACGGCCAGCACTAGCCGGCCGTCCGCCCGCGGGATGTAGTCGAAGTAATCCCCGCACAGGGCGGACGCGGACCGCCCGCGGCCGGCGATGTCGAACCCCGGCAGGTGCGGCGCGGCGGCCGGGTACAGCCGCTGCTGAAGCGGGCGGGCGGACCGCAGTTCGGCCTCGGCCGCGTCCGCCCGCTTGCGGTCGGTGATGTCGGTGGACACCCCGGCCAGTGCGACCACCGCCCCGGACTCATCCCGCAGTGGCATTTTCACCGAGATGTACGTGCGGGCCCCGTTCGGGGACGGGGCAGCCTCCTCCCCGCGGAACGGCTCGCCCGAGTGCAACACCTGCTCGTCGTTGGACGCGAACCGGACGGCGAATTCGGGCGGGAACAGTTCGGCGTCCGTCCGGCCGAGGGCCAACTCCGCTGTGGTGCCACACACCCGCTCCCACTCCCGGTTGACGAACTGGTACCGCCCGTCCGTCCCCTTCACATACACCAGCGCTCCGGAGTAGTTCAGGACGGCCCGTTCCCGCTCCGTCTGCTGCTGCAACTGCTCCCGCAGCAGCACCCGCTCGGTCACGTCGCGGGCCACGGCGAACACCCGCCGCTCGCCCGGCACGGTGCGGGCGCTCCACTCCAGCCAGCGGTACTCGCCGCCGGCCGTGCGGTACCGGTTGCGGAACTGGCCGACCGGCTCGTCCCGGGTGAGCCGGGTCATCTGGTCGCAGGTGGCGGCCTGGTCGTCCGGGTGGACGAAGTGCAGGAACGGCTCGCGGAGCAGCTCTCCCGAATGGTACCCGAGCAGGCGGGTGAACGCCTGGTTCACCTGCACGAACCGCCCGTCCAGGTCGGCCACGCACAGCAGGTCCTGGGACAGGGTGAAGAACCGCTCGTACGTCGGGTCGTGCGCCGGGATGGTGGTCTCGTCCGCCGGCACGGCCGGGGCCGGCTCCCACACCGCCGGCGGGTTGAAGTCGCGGGTGACGCACGCCACCACCGTCTGCGGGGACACGCTGGCGGCGTGAACGGCGGCGGTGATCGTCCGCCCGTCCGGCCGCCGCACCCGGCACTGGAGCCGCACCGGCTGGCGGTCGGCGGCCAGCCGCCGGTACGCGTACTCCACCCCGGCGGCGTCGGTCGGGTGGACGGCCCGGAACCAGCCGTCGGCGGTCGGCGGCGGGCGGTGCTGCCGCCACAGCACCTCGGTGTTCCCGCACCACGTCAGGATGCCGGTCGGCACGTCCCACAGGTGGAACGCCCGGTTGCTCGGGCGGACGTGAAAGGTGATCGGCGGCGACGGCGGGTCGGCCGGCGGGGTGCGGGGCAGGTCGGCCATGTGCGGCTCAGCGGTGCGGGGGTAGGCGAAGGCACCGCGGTCATTGTAAGCGAGATCGGAATTACGGGTCCAACTCCGGCCACCGTTCCCGCCCGGGTCGGTATGCTGACCCGCGTGCCACCTCGCCGGGGTCTGCCCATGTCTCGCCTCGACCGATCCGAAGTCCGCGCCGCCGTCCGCTCGACCCTCGCCGCGCAGCCGGTGGCGGACATGCACACCCACCTGTACCCGCCGGCGTTCGGCACCCCGGTGCCGCACCCCGGCCAGCCGACCGACCCGACCGGGCTGATGCTGTGGGGCGTCGACGAGCTGGTGACGTACCACTACCTGGTGGCCGAGGTGTTCCGGGCGGTGCCGGCCACGAAGTTGCCCTACGAGCAGTTCTGGGCGATGAGCAAGGCCGAGCAGGCGGACCACATCTGGAAGCACCTGTTCGTCGAGCGGACGCCCCTCTCGGAGGCCTGCCGCGGGGTGGTCACCACGCTGACCAAACTCGGCCTGGACCCCGGGGTGAAGCACCTGGACCAGCTCCGCCCGTGGTTCCGCGAGCAGGACCCGAGCGGGTACGTCGACCGGGTGATGGAACTGGCGAACGTGTCGAGCATCACCATGACGAACGCCGTGTTCGACGACAACGAGCGCGCCCGCTGGCTGGCCGGCATCACCCCGGACCCCCGCTTCACCGGCGTGCTGCGGTTCGATCCACTGCTGCTCGACTGGCCGAACAGCGGGAAGAAGCTGACCGATTGGGGGTACCAGGTGGCCCCGGAGTTCGGCGACCAGACGGTGATGGAGGTGCGGCGGTTCCTGAACGACTGGTGCGACCGGGTGAACGCGATCTACTGCGCCGTGAGTTTGCCGCCCGATTTCCACTACCCGGACTTCGACGCCTGCGACACCCTGTTGGCGAAGTGCGTGCTGCCGGTGTGCGAGGCGCGGGACATCCCGTTCGCCATGATGATCGGCGCGCGGCGTGGGGTGAACCCGGCCCTGGAGGGCGCCGCCGACATGGGCGGTTTGGCGGACGTGCAGAGCGTGTGTACCCTGTGCCGCGAGTTCCCCCGCAACCGGTTCTTCGTGACGATGCTGGCCCGCGAGAACCAGCACGAGCTGGCGGTGGCGGCCCGGAAGTTCGGCAACCTGATGCCGTTCGGCTGCTGGTGGTTCCTGAACAACCCGAGCCTGATCGACGAGATCACCCGATTGCGGGTGGAGTTGCTCGGCACCAGCGTCATCCCGCAGCACTCGGACGCCCGCATCCTGGACCAGCTCGTATACAAGTGGGACCACAGCCGCAAGCAGATCGGGGACGTGTTGAGCGAGAAGTACGAGGACCTGATCGACGCCGGCTGGCCGCTCACCCGGGCCGAGATCGACCGCGACGTGCGGGGGTTCTTGAGCGACAACTTCACCGGGTTCCTGAAGGGGTAAATGATGCGGCCGCGGAGCGATCGAACTCCGCGGCCGCAATTCCGGTTCACGCCCGGGTACCGAAGTACCCGCTCACCACCGCCAACTGGATCGCCTGGTACACCCGGATGAAGTTCTCCGGCCGGTTGTCCGCCGACACGTACGCCAGGAACAGGATGAACTCACCGAGCATCATCAGGATGCCGATCACCGACAGCCACGCCCGGATGGTCTGGAACACCTGGTTGTTCCGCCCGAGCACGAACCGCAGCAGCAACCCGGCGGCGAACCCGCCGGTCAGGCAGCCGAGGAACGGCCCCCACCAGTTGGCGAACTCGCCCGCGTCTGGGGTGAGCTTGGACAGCGACTGCGGGTCGCGGAACATGGAGTACAGCACCACCCCCACGCTCCCGCCGACGAACAACACCCGCAGGATCCACGGGAGCAGCTTGGACTCGCCCATCTGCAGGTGCGGGGCGGAGCTGAACGCCATCAGCACCAGGGCCATGAGGAAGAAGTGCGACAGCGGCAGCTTCACGTCCGTGGGCCACAGCAGCACCATCCACACGAACCCGCAGATGAGTAGGGACAGGAACCCGCGAACGCTCCCTTGCGGCAGGCCGAACGGCTGCCGCGGGCTGTTCACGCTGTCGATCACGTCGTTGGTGCTCATGGTGGACCTCCGTGGGGAAGGACGGTCGGCTCTACCTGGGGTTTCGTTCGACCGGCGGCGGAATTGGTCGGGAATGCGGTTCGCCATTTCCCGCCGACGCGCCTTGACGCCGCCCGGACTCTCCTTACCATAACACCTTCCGATTTTTCGGCCCGCGTACCGTGTAGGAAGTTTGCCGCCATGTCCACCTTCATGGCCAAGAAGGAAACGGCCACCCCGCAGTGGGTTGTGATCGACGCCACGGACGCGGTGGTCGGCCGCCTCGCGGTGGTCGTGTCCAACCTGCTCCGCGGTAAGCACAAGCCGACGTACACCCCCCACTGCGACACCGGCGACTTCGTGGTGGTGGTGAACGCCGACAAGGTGAAGTTCACCGGCAAGAAGTGGGACGCCAAAGAGTACCAGACGTACTCCCACTACGCCGGCGGGCAGAAGATCATCCCGGCCAAGGAGATGCTCGCCCGCAAGCCGGCCGAGATCCTGCGGCTGGCGGTGAAGCGGATGATGCCCCGCGGCCCGCTGGCGTACAAGCAGATCACCAAGCTGAAGATCTTCGCCGGCCCGCAGCACGACCACCAGGCCCAGCAGCCGACCGAGTTCAAACTCCCCACCGCCTAAGCCACGATAAAGGGACTCCGCGTCATGGCCGAGAAGAAGAAGGTGACGTACTACCTGGGCACCGGCCGGCGGAAGACGTCGGTCGCCCGCGTGCGGGTGTCCGAGGGCAAGGGGCAGGTGCTGATCAACGAGCGGCCGTTGCCCGAATACTTCAGCGAAGAGAAAGATCGGGCGGCGGTGATGGGGCCGCTGCAGGTTACCGAGCAGACGACCCGGGTGGACGTGACCGTGCGGGTGGCCGGCGGCGGGATCACCGGTCAGGCCGGGGCGATCAGCCAGGGTCTGGCCCGCGCCCTCAAGACTATGTTCAGCCCGAAGGGCGAGCAGCGGATCGTCGTCCGTAACCACGTGACCATGATCAAGGGGTTCAAGGCCCAGACGAAAGAGTCAGCTAAGGCCGCCAACGCCCCGGCCCCGAAGGCGGTCGTCCCAACGGCCAACGCCGACGGCACCCCGGTCATCACCGCTCCGGAAGACCCGGCCGCCGGCATGGTGCGGAAGATCCGCGAGAGCGGCTACCTGACTCGCGACAGCCGTATGAAGGAGCGGAAGAAGTACGGCCTGCGGGGCGCCCGCCGCGGCGTCCAGTTCAGCAAGCGTTAACGAGAACGAGAGTACAAAACCGAATCGCCGCCGGACCCCCGGCGGCGATTCGGTTTTACCCGTGGCACCGGCGGCCCGCCGGTGGTGACCGAATTCGGGTCAGTACAGTTCGAGGACGTGTTCCCCGCCGTGCGCCGGGTTGCCGATCAGCTTGTGGTCCCGCATGTCCACCACCCAGTCCATCATCTCCAGCGGGATCTGACCGATCAGCACCGGGTTCCCCTCCGGCACCTCGATCGGGTCGACGGACGCGTCCCGGCCCATGATCTCCACCCGCACCGCGTCGTACAGGTTCACGTTCGCCAGCCCGCCGGCGGTGATCGTCCGCTTCTCCCCCCGCTTGGTCAGCCCGAGAGTCTGGATCAGGCTCGGGGTGAGCGCCAGCGTCGCCCCCCCGGTGTCCACCAGTGCGTTCGGCACCACAATTTTGCGGACCTGGTCCGGAGTCATGCGGCCGACTCGCGCCTCGAACAGGTCGTGCAGGTTGTAGATGGTGGCTTCGGTCAGCACCCGGCCCATGTCGGTCGTCTCCATGCGTAGCACTCCCGCGGGTGGAACTTCAGCCATCATACCGGGATACCGACTCCCACCGGCGGTCCGCCGGTGCTGATGGGCACTTCGATCACCTCCGCCGGTTGGCCG
>CANJKY010000312.1 GCA_947474875.1 Gemmataceae bacterium | reverse complement strand
GACGCAGGGCGAGAAGGAGCCAAAGCCGGCCAAGTGATTGACCCCGACCCGACCGGGGTGGTAGGTTAATTCCATGCGACGGGCCGACAGCACCGGATTTCTGCGGGCCGCTGCCCTGGCGGTCGTGCTGGTGTGCGCGTGGGCCGGGATCGGGTCGGCGAGTTGCGGGGATTACCTGCACGTGCCGCCCCCGGCCGGCGAAAAGCCGCCTTGCTCCTGCCGTCACGGCGAGTGCCACCCGCCGACCCCGCTGTCCGAATCGGGCGAGCCGATTACGCCCGACCCGTCGCGGTCGGCCGACGCCATTCTCGTACCGACCTGCGAACCGCAGGACACTTCGGCCCGCGGGTGGCCCTTTGATTCCGCCCTCCGCCCGCACCGCACCTCGTCCGGCGTGTTCCACCCGCCCCGCGGCTGACCTGCTCACGCCGTCCGTCACTCTTCTGATTCCGCCGGAGGGGCCGTCGTGCCTCGTTCCGCTGTCGCCGTGTTCGCGGCCGTCGTGCCGCTGCTGGCCGTGGCCGTTGTCGGCTGCGGGTGTACCACCCGCACGCCCCCGCCGCCGGCGGCGGTGTCCGTCCCGTTCACCGACGCGACCGTGGCGGCCGGCATCCGCTTCACCCACCAGAACGGGGCGGCGGGGAAGAAACTGCTGCCCGAGACGATGAGCGGCGGGGTGGTGGTGCTCGACTTCGACGCCGACGGCCGGCCGGACCTGTTCTTCGTGAACGGCGGGACATGGCCGGGTTCGACTGCCGATTCCGGCCGCGACGCCCTGTACCGCAACGCCGGCGGCGGGAAGTTCGAGGACGCCTCCAAGTTGCTCCCGCCCGCCCGCCCGCGGTACGCGATGGGCGGGTGCGCCGCCGATTTCGACAACGACGGGGTCCCGGACCTGTTCGTCACCGCGGTGGGCGGGAACCGGCTGTACCACAACGCCGGCGGGAAGGGGTTCGAGGACGTGACCGAGCGGGCCGGGCTGACGACCAGTTCGTGGCCGACGGCGGCCACGGCGGCCGAGTTCGAGAAGTGGAACCGGCCGGTGTCGTTCCCGTCGAGCGCCACCTGGCTGGACTACGACGGTGACGGCAAGCTCGACCTCTTCGTGTGCAACTACGTGACGTGGTCGCCGGCCAACGACCTGGCCATCCGGGCGGTGCTGCCCGGCGGGGTGCGGGCGTACGTGCCGCCGACGCAGTTCCCCGGCACCCACTGCCAACTGTTCCGCAACCTGGGCGACGGCCGGTTCCGCGAGGTGACGTTCGACGCCGGCATCGAGGTGAGCGAGCCGACCGGGATGAACGGGGCGGTGCAGCCGGTGGGCAAGGCGCTCGGGGTGATCCAGTGCGACCCGGACGGGGACGGCTGGCCGGACCTGCTGGTGGCGAACGACACGGTGCGGAACTTCTTCTTCCACAACGTACCGGACGGGACCGGCGGGCGGAAGTTCGAGGAGATCGGGCTGGCGGCGAACGCGGCGTACTCGGACGGCCGGCCGCGGGGCGGCATGGGTATCGACGCCGCATACCTGAACGGCAAGTTCGCCGCGGTGATCGCCAACTTCAGCAACGAGCCGAACACCCTGCTCACGCTGGCCGACCCGAAGCGGATGTTGTTCCAGGACGCGGCCGCCGCCGCCGGCCTCGCCGCTCCCAGCCGCGGGCCGATGAAGTTCGGCGCGTTCTTCTTCGACGCCGACCTGGACGGCCGGCCGGACTTACTGACGCTGAACGGCCACCTGGAGCCGGACATCGGGCTGGCCCGCACCGGGCAGACGCAGGCGGAACCGCCGCAGCTGTTCCGCGGGCTGGCGGACGGCCGGTTCGAACTGGTCACGGACGCCGGCGACCTGGGGGCGCCGATGGTCGCCCGCGGCAGTGCGTACCTGGACTTCGACGGCGACGGTCGGCTCGATGTGGCGGTGGTGGCGAACGGCGGGTCGGCGAAGCTGTTCCGCAACGCCACCAGCGGGAACAACTGGGTGCGGCTGAAGCTGGTCGGCGACGGGAAGAAGTCGAACCGCGACGCCATCGGGGCGACGGCGGAGGTGACGGCCGGTGGCGAGGTGCGGCGGTTCCACGTCACCGGCTCGCGGGGCTATCAGAGTCAGAGCGAACTGGTGCTGACGGTCGGGCTGGTCAGCGGAACGAAAGTGGATTCTGTGACGGTGAAGTGGCCGGGCCAGGATGCCGGCAAGCAGACGTGGAGCGATCTAAAGGCCGGCAAGGAACACCGGCTGGATCAGAAGTAGGCGAACGGGGATGTGATTCCCCCGAGGACGACGACTCGGGGGACTCACATCCCCCGCTCGCCAAGATTTGCTTTCATTCGAGGCCCTCATATGTCCGTCGATCCCTCTCCCCAGCCGGCGGTGACGGTGCGAGCCGTCATCAAGTCGAAGCCCGCCCCGGCCCCGTATGTGCCGGCCATCAAGCCGTGGCTGCGGCCGCTGCTGTGGGGCACGTTCGCCGGGTTCGCCGTACTCGGGGCCACCGGTGTGTACCTGTCCGGCGTCAGCCTGATGAACTACCTCCAGCCGGGGGCGACGTACACCACCCCGTTCACGTTCTGGATGTTCCTGGCGCACGGGGCGGTCGGGTTGCTCGGCACCCTGCCGTTCCTGCTGTTCGGGGCGGCGCACTACGTCACCAGCCGGCACCGGTCGAACCGCAAGGCGGTGCGGCTCGGGCTGGCGGTGTTCGGCCTGGGCATCCTGGTCGTCCTCACCGGGGCGGCGTTGTTCCAGTTCGAGGGGCTGCCGCAGTTGCCCACCGGCACGCTCACCCGGACGGTGGTGTACTGGCTGCACATCCTCATCCCGGTGGTGTGCATCGCCGCGTACATCGGCCACCGGCGGGCCGGCCCGCCGATCAAGTGGGGGTACGGCAAGGTGTGGGGCGGGGTGGTGGCGGTCACGCTGGTGGCGATGGCGTTCCTGCACAACTACGACCCGCGGGCGGCCGCCCGCCAGGGGTCGAAAGACGGGCTGAAGTACTTCCAGCCGTCCGAGGCCCGCACCGCCGACGGCAAGTTTATCCCGGCCGAGGCGCTGATGAACGACACCTACTGCATCCAGTGCCACCAGGAGATCTACAACGACCACCTGCACAGCAGCCACAAGTTCAGCTCGTTCAACAACCCGGCGTACCTGTTCAGCGTGAAGGAGACCCGCGAGATGGGGATGAAGCGGGACGGGCACGTGAAGTCCTCCCGCTGGTGCGCCGGCTGCCACGACCCGGTGCCGTTCTTCAGCGGCCAGTTCGACGACCCGGACTTCGACTTCGAGAAGCACCCGACCGGGCACGCGGGCATCACCTGCGTGGTGTGCCACAGCATCACCGCGGTACACGGGCCGATCGGGAACGCCGCGTTCACCATCGAGGAGCAGCAGCAGTACCCGTTCACGTACAGCGACAACAAGCTGCTGCAGTGGATCAACGCGCAGATGGTGAAGGCCAAGCCGGAGTTCCACAAGAAGACCATGCTCCGCCCGCTGCACAAGTCGGCCGAGTTCTGTAGCACCTGCCACAAGGTGTCCCTGCCGGTGGAGCTGAACCACTACAAGGACTTCCTCCGCGGGCAGAACCACCACGACTCGTTCGTGCTGTCCGGCATGGGCAACGGCAGCCGCAGCTTCTACTTCCCCGAGCAGGCGAAGGAGAACTGCGCGAGCTGCCACATGCCGCTGGTGAAGAGCACCGACTTCGGGGCGAAGGACCGCGACGGCACCGGGATGGCGAAGGTGCATGACCACCGCTTTCCCGGCGCGAACACCGGGCTGTTCGAACTGCTCAAGCACGACCCGAAGTACGCCCACATGGCCGACGGGTTCGACAAGTCGATCCAGGCCCACACCGACTTTCTGAAGGACAAGAAGCTGCGCATCGACCTGTTCGGCGTGAAGGCGTTCAAGCCGGATGGGAGCGTGGACGACGACAGTTTAGCCGTGCTCCGGCCGAAGCTGCCGGAACTGAAGCCCGGCCAGACGTACCTGATCGAAACTGTCGTCCGCACCCTGAACATCGGCCACCACTTCTCGCAGGGGACGGTGGACTCGAACGAGATCTGGGTGGACTTCACAGCCAAGTGCGACGGCAAGGTGATCGGCCGGAACGGGGCGACGAAGAACCCGGACGACACCGGCCCGGTGGACGAGTGGTCGCACTTCATCAACGTCCACATGCTCGACCGGAACGGCAAGCGGATCGACCGCCGCAACCCGCAGGACATCTTCACCCCGCTGTACGACCACCAGATCCCGCCGGGGGCGGCGAACGTGGTCCACTACAAGCTGGCGGTGCCGGCTGACGCGAAGGGGCCGGTGGAGCTGACCGTGCGGCTGCGGTACCGCAAGTTCGACCACGCGTATATGGAGCACGTCCACAAGCCGCTCAACCGGCCGATCCCGAAGCTGCCGGTCGTGGACATGTGCAGCGACACGGTGACGCTGCCGCTGGCCGGCGGCGGGGCGGTGAAGGAGCAGACCTCGCCCATCGACCCGCCGTGGCAGCGGTGGAACGACTACGGCATCGCCTGCTACCTGGAGGGCGGGGTGGGGGCCAAGCGGGGCAACCTGACCCAGGCGGAGCGGGCTTTCCAGAAGCTGCTCACCCTCGGCGCGAAGCCGGCCGAGTGGCACGGACACGCCAACCTGGCGCGGGTGTTCCTGGACGAGGGCAAGCTGAACGAGGCGGCGGCCGAGATCAACGCCGCCGGGCAGTGCGACCCGCCCGCCCCGTGGTGGCTGCGGGCGTGGCTGTCCGGCCAGGTGAGCGCGGAGAACGCCACCACCAAGGAGCAGTGGGACGCGGCGGCGGCCCAGTTCGCCAAGATCGTGGACCCGAACAACCAGCCGCGGGAGCGGAAGATGGACTTCACCAAGGATTACGTCGTCCTCGGCCGGCTCGGGCAGGTGTACTTCCGCCGGGCGCAGCTGGAGGCGAACGGCTCCGACGCCCAGCGGGAGATTCTGGCCAAGGCGATCGACGCGTTCGACCGGGCACTGGCGGTGGACCCGGAAGATCTGCCGTCGCACTTCGGGCTGAGCCAGGGGTTCGCCCTGCTCGGGTTCGACGCCCCGGCTGGCGGCGAGGCGGTCGACGGCAGCGTGCAGGCGGTCCGCGACCGGACCGCGGCCCTTGCGTCCGCGACCACCCCGGCCGAGCGGTCCGCGGCGGCACTCGCCCTGGCCGACGCGGCCGCCAAGCTGGGCAAGCGGACGCCGGACGCCAAGGAGCCGCGGCTGCGGCCGTACCAGGAGGCGCGGGCGAAACTACGGGAGGTGTACGCGGCGGAGGCGGACCCGGCGGCGAAGGCGGCGCTGGCCCACGCCCTCTCGACCGTCCACCGCGAAATCCACGGGCTGCTCAAGCCGGACGAACTGGCGCGAGCGCGGACGACGCAGATGTACCGGGCGGCGAACCCGGCCGCGAACGCCGCCGCCGAGGCGATCGTCATCTACCCGACGGATCGGAAGTAGTGGCCTGAGAGTGGT
>CANJKY010000311.1 GCA_947474875.1 Gemmataceae bacterium | reverse complement strand
GGCGGCCACCGGCGTCACGTCCCCCTCCCGCACCAGGTAGAACTCGCCCGCCTTCTGCCCGGCCAGCTTGTCCGCCGCCTCCGGCCGGCGGTCGAGCATCGGCTTCAGTTTGGCGATCGCCACCGGCTCCTTCACCCGCCCGATCAGCCACGTCAGCACCTGGTCGCGACAGCGGTAGTCCAGGTCGCCGGGGCTTTGGGTGGCCAGGAAGATGCCCAGCCCCGCCGACCGCGCCCGCTTTAGCAGGCTCTCCATCGGCCCCTTGGTGGCCGGCTGCCGCTGGGCCGGCAGGTACGAGTCCGCCTCGTCGAACAGGAACACCGCCTGCAGCGCCCCGTCCGGCGCCGGGTTTTTCGCCCGCCAGCGGTCCACCGCCAGCAGGAACTGCGACACCCAGAAGTCGACCGTGCCGGGGTCGCCCAGGAACTGGGTGTTGACCACCGCCAGCCTCGTTTTGCCCGGCGGCAGCCGCCGGCCGAGCAGGTCGTCCACGCTCAGCAGTTCGCCCCCCTCCAGCAGCCGGCGGTGCTGGTGGGCGAGGGTGAGCAGATCCTGGGCGAGCTTCTTGAAGTGCTTATCGTCGTACCCGCTCAGCTCCAGGGTGAGCGCGTCGTCCATCTCGCCGACCAGTTCACGCAGGGCCTTCACCGTGACCGTCCGGCCGGGGGTGCGGGCGAGCACCTCGATGGCCTTCTGCAGGATCACCCGTTTCGGGTCCGGGGCCTTCGACTTGTACCCCATCATCAGGCCGAGCGAGGCGGCGGCGAACTGGGCGGTCTGCTCGCGGTCGGCGGCGGTCATCTGGGCGAGGTCGTCCGGCACCACCGGGATCGTCAGCGGCCGACCGGAATCGGCGCCCGGGGTGTACAGGGCGATGTCGACGGCCGACCGCAACCGCTCACGGCGATTCGCCCGGTCCGGGTCGGGTTCGGGCGTCGTCCACGCGGCCGGGTCGGCGTACCGGGCCAGGTCGCCCTTGCGGTCGATCAGCACCGCCGGCACCCCGGCGAGCAACAACTCTTCGATGATGGCGAGCGCCGCAGTCGTCTTGCCACTCCCCGGCCCGCCGAGGAAGGCGGCGTGCCGGCACAGGTCTTTGGGCTTCAACTCCACCGGGGTCGGCACCGCCCCGCGGGTCTGGGCGAACCGGATGGGGGCGTCGGCGATCATCCTCTGCACCACCGCCGGCGGGGGAGGCGGAACCGGGGGCACGACCGGCGGCGGGGGCGGAGGCGGCAGCGGCCGCTCGCCGCTCACCGGCCGCTGGGCGAGCAGGGTGTTCAGGTCGAGGATGGCGGACACGGCCGGCAGTTCGGCCAGCGGCCGCTCGGCCTTCTGCCAGGCGGCGAACCCCGGCTCCGCCTGGTGCTTCGCGTGGAACTCGCGGAACGCCGCCATCGCCCGCCAGTCGGAGTTGCTCACCACCACCTTCCGCCCCCGCCCTTTCGGCTTCACCAGCTTGGCCAGTTCGGTGCTCGCTTTCTGTTTCAGGTCGGTCGGGAAGTCGGTGGACCGGACGATGACCGTCGGCGTGTCCCCGACGTCCTTTGCCACCCGCGCGATCTGGTTCCCCAGCCCACCGCCGCGGGTGCTCTTGTCGCACACGGCGACGTACAGCGGATCGACGGCGTCCCCGCCGGGGTGGACGTCCACCTCGACCCGGTGTCCGTCCGCCTTCGCCCCGAAGAACACCCCGTCGGGCATCTCGTGTGACACATGTTGAACGCTGGTCGCCAACAGTTCGGCCAGCCGGTCCTCGTCGAAGAACGGCATCTTGAATGCGGCGAGATAATCGTTCCACTTCTGCTCCCACGCCACGCTCACCGGCGGAGGTGGTGGGGGCGGGACGGCCCCCCACGTCGGCGACACCCACCCGCCGGCGGCCTGGCACTGGCCCCGGTGCCGGCGGAGGTTATCCAGGATGTCTCGGCTCCGCAGTTTCGCCAGCGGCTTCAGCACGTCGGCCGTATACGGCGCGAGCGGGTTACGACGATCGGCCGGCACCCCGAGCGCGTCGAACAGCACCTCCAGCCGGCGGGCGACGATGTCGTTCATCTCCGACTCGGTCCGCAGCCCGGCCAGTTGTATCGGCTCGGGGTCTCGCACGATCCGATCGAGCTTGGGCTTGGGCAGGGCGTGCTGGTCGAACAGTTGCTCCAGGCAGCCGATCACCACCACCGCGTTCGGCAGCCCGTCGGCCACCTCCACCAGCGTGTTCACCGCCTGGCGGAACGTCTCGCCCGGCTGCGGCCCGTGCCGGTCCAACTCCACCACCTCCTCGATCTGGTCCACCAGCAGCACCAGGGCGGCGGAGTGGACGGCGTGCATCAGCCGGCCGAGATCCCAGATCGTCTTGATGGCCATCTCCGGGCCGGGCCGCGGCACCAGGTCGCCGAGCAGTTCGCGGTCGAACTTGTCCAGGTCTTCGCACCGCAGCCACCGCACCGCCAGCGCGTGGACCCGCGGGTCGGGCGCGAGCAGGTACAGCACGCCGCGGAGCACGTCGGCGTGGATCCCCTTGAACCGCGGGTACTGGACGGCCAGGTGCGCGAGGCGGTGGACCAGCCGGCCGAGGTCGTCCGAGCCGATGGCCGTGTCGTCGGTGAGCCGGGCTTTGTCCTCGTCGGGGGCCATGTCCAGGGCGTCGAGCAGCCCGGCGGCGAGCCGCTGAAACCCGGTCCGCGGTTCGCCCGACCGGTACGGCTGGTCCAGGGAGTCGATCAGGTAGCCGAGCACGTACCGGGCGTAGCTGTCCGTCCGGGTGGTCATCTGGAGGTAGCCGCAGTACCCGGAGCCGCTACCGTGGGCGGCGGCCCGGAACGCCCGCATCAGGTGCGTCTTCCCGCTGCCGGCCTCGCCGAGCAGCAGGAGCGTCTTGCCGGTCGGCGGCAGTTCGGCGTTGGACGCCCGACCGAGCAGCCGGGCAAACACCTCCCGCGCTTCGGAATGAATCGACTCCACGTCGAACGGGTCGTCGGCCCAAATTTGGCTGCCGTGGACGATGCCGCTGAACACCTCCGGTCCGCCCGGCTGGCAGTAGGCGGCGGTGCGCGGATCAACAGCGACAGGCGTAGCGAGCGTGGGCACGGGTCACTCCTTGTCGATCCGGATGAAGTGGAAGGTGGCGTTCAGGTAGGCGGTCTCGGACTCCCGCACCTCGGTCGGGTCCATCACCTGCACCAGGTCCGCCCTGCTGAGGGTGAGCAGGTCGGCGCGGTTGGCTTCCAACAGCTTGGCCTTGAAGCCGTCGAGGCCGAGGCGGGCGAACCGCGGCTCGTCGGCCAGTTGCCGCCAGACGTGGCTGATGAACACCTTGTTATCCCCGAACCGGCCGGTAGGGGATTTGCGGGCGACAGACAGCACCGTGTTGGCGAAGTCCTCCAGGTCGAACGTCTCGTCGGGCTGCGGCTCGGGTTGCTGAACCGGCGTGTCGTTCACGGCGTCGGCGAACCCCTTCAGGGCGAGTTTGCGGAAGCCTTCAACTCCATTCCCCTGCGGATTCAGAAGTACGGCCGGGATAACCCTCATGGCGTCTTTCGGTCCGATCGCCTCGTTTGAGCCGATGGCTTTTCCGAGCAGGTGGGAGCGCAGTTGCCGGAGATCGTCCACGACCACCTCAGGGAACCCGGCCGCCCGGCAGGCGAGCGAATTCAGTACCCCTGCGGCGGTGGCCGGAGTTCCGACCGGCAGATTGAGTTGACGCTTCATCAAAGCCGCGGCAAGTTTGTCTTTGTTGTCCACCGCTTCAGCCGACACGCCGAGCGCTTTCGGCACCAGAAACTTCGCCTGAATCGTCCTGAAGTTGACCTTCGCTGGCAGTTCACGGATGCCGAGGTAGGCCATCGCCCGCTCGCGGCCGGCGTCGGTTAGGTGCTGGCCGAGCGGCTTCATCAGCCCGGCCGCCCGCAGGCCATTCAGGGTGTCCGACACCTGCTCCGGCGTGGGCGGGGTGCGGAAGAACGGGGCGAGTTCTTCCCGAAGGTTCTTCGGCGACGGGCGCTTCTTCACCGGCGGCAGCAGCCGCACGAGGATGAGGTCGGCGAGCGGGCCGGACGGCGGGGCCGCGGCGGGCGCTTTGGCCGGGCGGTCGAGGACGGCGGGGTCGGTCACAGGGCACCTCGCGGGGCGGAGGGGGAACGGCGGCGGGCGACGGCGTCCGTCACCGTCGCGATGATCTCGGACAGGTGGGTCACCACGTCCTCGGCCAGGAAGCGTAGCACGAGGTAGCCGTGCGTCTGGTACAGCCAGTCCTTGCGGCGGTCGCGGCGGTACTGGTCGGCGGTCAGGTGCCAGTACAGCCCGTCCACCTCCACCACCACCTTCAGCCGGTCGGCCACCAGGTCCCCTTCCCCCGGTCTGTTCCCGTGGCGGAAGGGGAGTTCGACGTTCAGGCGGAACAGGCCGGCGGTCGGCGGGTGGGCGTTCAGCTGCTCGAACAGGAACCGCTCGGCGGCGCTCTTGGCGGAGTTGTCGGCCGCAGCCACCGCCCTGGCGGTGCCCACGAACGCGGCGGCGGCTTCGTCAGACAGCCCGTCGGCGGTGAGCTGGTCGAGGGTGTCGGCCGGGGGTGCCTTGAGGCCGGCGGCGGTGAGGCGGGTCACCAGTTCACCGGCCGACACCCCGGTCACGGGGATGTACCCCTCACGGGCCAGCGTCTGGTGGCGGGTGCCGTCGGGCCGGTCGGTGAGCGTGACGTACTCGGCCTCACTCGCCACCGCACCGACCGCCAGCCCCGGCACCGCCGCGACGATCGGCTCGGCCGCCCGCACCGCCGCGGCCAGCCAGTTCGGGTCGGCGCTCGGGCGGTCACGGGCGACCAGCAGCGTCGGCCAGCCGTCTGCCGGGATCAGTTCGGCGAACGCCCGCACGGCGGCCGGATCGGCTGACAACTGGGTGTCAGTGAACCGGCGGAGCAGGACGGCGTGGGCGGCGACGGCGGCCGGGCGGGTGGTGTCGGCCGGCAGGGCCCGCCACAGGGTGTCGAAGTCGAACCGGGTCATGGCCGGGAGCGGGCGGCCCAGCGCGGCCGTCAGCCACGCCTCGGCGTGCGGGCCGGCCGCGGCGAGCGCTTCGCCTGACCAGGCGGCACACAGGTCGGGGGTGGAGTTCGCCGCACACCGGGCCACCGCCCGTTCGCCCGCCCACCGCACCCACTCCCGCACCGCCAACCCCGCCGGCCCGACCAGGACGGCCACCGTCGGCACGCCGGCCGCCCGCCGCGCCTGCAGGCGGTGGAGCGACACTTCCGGTTCGCGGGGCGGCGACATTCGGACCGATTATGCAAGACGCGAACCGCCCTGTCATGGCAAATTTGTCAGTTTATAAACCCGTGAGTTGGCGCCCCCGGCTGCCCGAGGGAAGTAGGGGGCGGAGCGGTCACTTGCCCTTCTTCGCCACCCAGGCGGTGTCCCGGGCCTGGCCGCCGAAGTCGGTCAGCGTCCACCCGCTGATGCCGGTGTCCGACACCACCCCCTGGTAGGTGACGGTGGTGTCGCGGGCCATTACCCGAGT
>CANJKY010000310.1 GCA_947474875.1 Gemmataceae bacterium | reverse complement strand
TCGGCACTGGCCACCAGGGCGACCGTCGCGGCCGTGAGCCAGACCGCACCGTCGGACACCATGCCGAGGAACCCGGCCGGGTCCGGCGGGCGGACGGCGGACGACAGCCCCTCGAACGTCACCCGCTGGATCGGCCACCCGAGCATGGCGGTCACGGCGGTCGCCAGCACGACGGCCACCAGCACCGCGGGAACAACTGACAGCCGGCCGCGGGCGGCGAGCGGCCAGAGCAGGAGGGCCGCGAGCGTCAGCAGCCCGATCACCGCGGCCTCCTGGTGTTCCGGGTGGCCCTCGTGGCTGTCGGCGACCCCGTGCCACACCGCCGTCGGGATCGTCGCCAGATTGTGGAGCGGGCTTCTCGTCGGCGGGTCGTCCACCAAAACGTGGAACTGCTGGGCGAAGAGGACGATGCCGATGCCGGCGAGCATCCCGAGGACGACGGCCGGGGACACGGCCCGGAACCACTGGCCCAACCGGAGGACGCCGGCCGCCACCTGAATCAGCCCGGCCAGCAGGACGACGACGCCCAGCCGTTCCGGCCCGTACTTCTGCACCACGTCGAGCAGGATCACGACCAGCCCGGCGGCCGGGCCGCTCACCTGGAGCGGGCTGCCGCCGATCAGCCCGACGAGTATCCCGCCGACGATCCCGGTGATGATTCCGGCTTCCGGCGGCATCCCGGTGGCCTTGGCGATGGCCAGGCACAGCGGCAGGGCGACGAGGAACACCACCAGCGAGGCCGGAAGGTCGTGCCGCAAAACGGACGCCCACCCCGGACGAGTGGCTTCGGGTGGAGGCTCGAACGGCACGTCCGGTTCTGTGTCGTGATCCGGGCCGTGGGACGGCATGGCGGGGTGGACGACCGGCATCTCCAGGATAGGGGAGAACGTGGCCGAACACGGGTCGTAGGCGAGGACTTCGCTCGACTCGAACCGCAGCACCCAGGCGTGCAGCCGCAAGGTGCCGGCCGCCAACCCGGCGGCCACCACCGGGTGCTTCGACAAGCTGTCCAGTTGGACCAGGACGTTCCGCTCGACCGCCCGGTCCCACAACTCGTCCCCCGCCGCCCAGGGGTGATCCCGTTCCACGTCGGCCCGCACGCCGCAGCCGTGGGCTAGCCACTCGGCCACCTTCGGCATGTCCCTCGCCTCGGCGGGTTCGAGCATCGCCTTGACCGCCCCGCAGCGGTAGTGGCCGCCCACGATGATGTCAGTCACCCCCAAGGCGGTGACGGCGTACTCGACGGTTGCCCCCTCCCCGCCCGGGGTGTCGGGCGGCGGGACGATGTTGCCGGCGTTCCGGGAGACGAACAGGTCCCCGGGGTCGGCCTGCATCAGTGTGTCGGGCAAGACCCGCGAGTCGGAGCAGGTGATGAGGAGGGCAAGGGGCCGCTGCCCTCGGGCGCTCCGCTCGAACAGTTCTTTCCGCTCCCAATGCACGTTCTGGCGGAAGTGCCGCAGCCCCTGGATCAACTTTTCCATGTTGCGGTCCCCCTGGCCATCGAGTCCGATTCGCTGAGCGTCTCGCCGGCGAGTTGTAGAAGAGTCGCGCACAGTGCCTTGACCGAAGCGAACGGTTTGGCGAAGACCGCCGCCGCCCCGCGGGCCAGGAGGGCGGCGTGCCTCCCCGGCCGGTCGTCGGCAGTCATGAAGCAGCACCGCACGAACGGGTCCACGGCCAGGATCGCGTCGAGTGCGTCCGGCCCGCTCATCCCCGGCATGTTCACGTCCATCAGGACAACGTCGATCCGGGTGGACGAGCGGCAGTACAACTCCACCGCCTCGGCCCCAGAGCCGGTCGAGTACACGTCGAACCCCCGCTTGCGGAGTTCCCGCGACAGGATCATGCGGAGGGTGTCTTCGTCGTCCACGACCAGGACGCACGGCGGGCTGTGGGTAACCAGCGGGCCGGCACCACCGCCCCGCGACAAGAGCGTATTCATCAGCGATTCCTCGTATGCTACTCGGCGAAGGATCACCAGCCGCCGTGGGAAGTACGAACCATCTGCCACGCTCGCCTCGCCCGCCCACATGAGAGGGCGGATCGCCGGGCGCGGCGGCGGGGAAGCGGCGAGGGCGAACCGGGCGTTCGGTCGGGACGCTGACGGAAGGCCGCGTCAGCGGCGTGCCACGCCCCGACCAACAACGCGATCACCAGGGCGAGCAGCCATTTCTCAAGCGGCGGCATGGCCGGCCTCCCCGACATCGGGATGACGCCTGCCGTCGCCGGCTTCCGAGATGGAATGCGGCGTGACAGGAACGGATCACTGCCGTGGTCGTCGTGACCGGCAGATCGGACGGGGAGCTTCAAACCCGCAAACTGCGGGGTGAAATGAGAGAAATTGGTGAACTAGCAGCGGAGGCGGTGGAAGACGTAGAGGAGGTCGTAGGCCGTGCAGAACGGGAGATCACGGACGTGATCGAAACCGAAGACGTGCGGGATCGGAGCCGGGTAATGAACGCCGCAACCAGGAACCTGTTCCGGGAACCCGTCGTGATCAAGGGACGGCTTGGCCACTCGCCCGACCGCCCTCACGGTGGCCGCCGAGTCCTGCTTTCCGCACTGGCACTGGCAGGGGGCCGAGGGCTGATCGGGGCGTTGTTGTCCCGGTGCTTGGGAAGCGGTACTCGTAGTCGAGCTTGAAGTTTTGCAGCATCCGCACGACCGGGGAACGCTATTCTCCGGGACCGACGGGGCGTTCGGGGCGGCAGTAACTGATGCCGGACACAGGCAGAGCCGTGGCCCCGCCAGTGTTGCGACGATCAGGTAGAGTACCACCAACCTCCGAAGCATCGACCGTTCCCCACTAGAAAAGTACGAAAGTAGCCCTTACTGATGCGGAGGGCTATCCACCTCTTTGAGTCGTGTCAACCCGAACTTGCCGCCGTATCCATCTTCGACTTTCCGGGTCATTTCCCTTGAAGTTTTCGGATGGCGTCGGCGGCGGTCTTGCGGACATCCTTGTTCCTGTCCTTCGTCAGCGGCGTCAGGGCGGGGATAGCCTCCTTGGCGTCCGGCCCGATCTCGCCGAGGGCTTCGGCGGCCTCCGACCGGAGCGTCTTGTCGTCACTCTTCAGCCCCTCGATCAACACCGGGAGCGCTTCCTTCACCGCCCCCTTGTCCACCTTCACCAGGGCTTCGGCGGCGTGGACCCGGATGCCGGCGTTCTCGTCTTTCAGCATTGCCTTCAAGGCCGGGGCGGCAGCCTTGGCCGGTGGGCCGATCTCACCGAGCGTGTGGGCGGCGTCCCCGCGGACGAACGGGTCTTCGTGCTTCAACCCCTCGATCAGGACAGGAAGCACCAACTTGACGTTGCCGTCGATCTCGTGGATCGCCTCGGCGGCGTGGACCCGGACCCCGTGGTCGGCGTCCTTGAGCATCTTGGTGAGGGCCGGAATGGCGGTCTTCGCCTTGTCCTTGAACTTCGCCAAGGAATGGGCCACGTCCCCCCGCACACCGCGGTGCTTGTCGGCTAGTGCCGTGGTGAGCGCGGGCACGGCCAGTTTCGGGTCCGCATCGATCTTCCCGAGCGTTTCGGCCGCTTGCCCCCGGACCCCTTCGTCACGGTCCTTGAGGAGCGGGATCAAGGACTTGTCCGCGGCCTTCGCGTCCGCCCCGAACGACCCGAGGGAGGCGGCGGCGTTCAACCGCACCTCCGGGTCCACGTCTTTCAACAGCCCGACCAGCCCCGGGACGGCCGCCTTCGCCGCCGGGCCGATCTCCCCGACCCCGGCCGCGGCCGACGCCCGCACCCGCTCGTCCTTGTCCTTGAACAACCCGATCAGGTCCGTGACGGCGGCCTTCGCGTCCTCCCCGAACCCGCCGAGGGCGAACGCGGCCTTCGACCGTACCTCCGGGATCGGGTCTTTGAGTAGCCCCCGGACGGCCGGGATCGCGGCCTTGGCGTTTGGCCCGATGAAGCCCAAAGACTCGGCGATCTCGCCGCGGACGATGGCGTCCTTGTCCTTCAGGGCGTCGATCAGGGCCGGGATCGCCCCGCTGAAGTCGCCGTCCCCGTCCTTGCACAACTCGCAGATGGCCTCGGCCGCCTTCCGCCGGTCGTCGGGGTCGGGCTTCTTGAGGTTCGCCAGCAGTTCCTTCACGTCGGCGTCGTCGGCCCGCTTGGCACGAGCGGGGCCGGCGGCGGCGAGTCCGACAACAAGTGCGGCGCACAGAACACGGTTCATGGAATCTCCGGTGAAAGGAACGGGCGACACCGCGGTCCCGCCCGAGGGTCGAAAACCGCCATGGCGGTTACCGCCGCCGGCCGTTGTGGTGGTGCCGCTGGACGCCGCGGTAGCCCCCGCGGACGTTCGGGGAGTAGCTGCCGTACCGCATCAGGTTGGAGTACGTCGCCCGCTGCTGCTGGTAGGCCCGCTGCTGGGAGCGGAGCATGGCCGTATACGGGTTCGTGCCGTACCCCCGGCCGGCGGTATAACCGCGATGCCGCTGCGGTGCCCGGTAGCCTGCCCGCCCGGCCCGGGTGTAGTTCTTGTTGCGGTTGGCCGCCGCCTTGGCGTCGGCGACCACCTTGGCCTCGTACTTCTCGAACTCGGCCTTACTGACCTTCCCGTCCTTGTTGGCGTCCCAAGCGTCCATGAAGGCGTGGTCCGGGTGCGTCTCCTTCGATCCGACCTTGTCGTCGATGACCTTGGCGTTCGGTCCGCGGAACGACTTGGCGAGTTCGTCGGCGTCGAGGAACCCGTCCTTGTTCTTGTCCGCCTGGTCGAAGGAGGCGTCGAGCCGGTGGTTGTTGTTTGGCGGGGCGGCCTTCGCCGTCGCGGACACCAGGATCAGGGTCGCGGCCCCGAGGACGGACAGTGCAAGTTTCCGCATGGTCGTACTCCTGCCCCGCGTCGTGATTCGGAACCGGGTGCGGGGCAATGGCCCGGTTCGCTCGGCCGTGTGAGCCGACGCCGGGGACTTCCCGGGCCGGAGGTTCTTTTGCGGCACCGCGACAACGGCAGGGCCGAAGTACGATGTGCCGGGTGGTTTTCGTTCAGACGGGGACGGGTGGCGACCTCGACGAGCGGGTAGCTACGCCGGGAGCCGGATGGAAGGGCTAACCACTCAAATGAGGAGAGCGCAGTTGGCCAAGTAGATGGGTGATGCGTGCCGGCGGATAGAAATGGTGTGGCAGTCCGACCGGCTCGGTTTCGGGGTCGGCCATTCGACCACGACGGCGTCGTCTATAACATGCAGCGCGGTGGAGATGTCCGATGCCGAAGAGTCGGTGAGAAACTCAGGGGCCGCCACCCCGCAGGACAGTCGGTGTGGACACGGTGCAGGACACCGATGGGACTGCGAATCGCGGTCGGCCCCGGTCGCTTCGCGATGCCCGTTCGCCTGCCCGGCGGCGGAAGTTTGCGGCTGCGTCGTAGTCCGGACCGGATGGTCGGGGCAGAAAACAACGCCACCATCGCAGGTGCAGATGCCAGCGGGCATCAGCATCAGAATGGCCAACACGGAGTTGATGAGGCGGTGTCGCATGTCCGAAAGCAACCAGGAAAC
>CANJKY010000309.1 GCA_947474875.1 Gemmataceae bacterium | reverse complement strand
GGTCTTCACGACACCCGCGCCCCACCCCCGGTCACGGGTGATCCTCCGGTACTCCCACTCACGCCCGCCGGTTTCGCCTCCACCGTAGCCCGACCACGGCCAGCCCGACCCCTGCCAACACCACCGTCGCCGGTTCCGGCACCCCGCCGGGCGGGTTCGAGCCGTCGTCCCGCGGCGGCCGCCACGGCTCGCCACCCGGCGGCCGCTTGACCGGCGTCGGGTCGCGGTGATCCACCTGCACCGTTTCGGACACGATCCGTGGCGGGGTGGGCGATCCGGCGCCAGGCCAGCCCACCCAGTAGAACGCGTGGGCCGCGCCGGTGCCGCCGAGCAGCACGGTTAAGCCCATGCCCAGTTTCCACATCCACCGCCTCTGCCGAATGCCTGTCATTTCTGCTGCCTCGTCGAACGGTCGGTGTCGGACACCGCTGGCACTTCCTCCGCACACTCTCCGGGCCTATGCCCATCGCATAACGCCGGTAGCTGGTCAACCCGAACTGTGAGAGCAACCACGGGTGAACTTGAGTCGAACCGTAAAATCCAGCCCAAAACCGCCTATGCCCCGACCGGTCGCAGAATCTGTGCGGGACGTGCCGGCAACCGGCCGATGACACACGATGAAACCCGTGACACGGCCTGAAGTCGTCGGGTATCCGACGGCGGGAGAGGGTGCGGCGATGAGGCAAGTACGGGCGACGGCGGTGGTGGCGGCGTTCGGGCTGTTCGGGGCCGCGGCCCGGGCGGACGATGCCGACTGGAAACCCGCGTCCACACCCCCGCCTGCGACGACCACCCCTGCCCCCACGCCTGTGGTCCCACCACCGGCCGGACCGGCCTCGGAATCACCAGGGTGGGTTCCGGCGAAGGCACCGATGGTCGAACCGAAGACGACCCCGCCCACCGGTCTGGTGTCCGCGCCGGCCTCGCCGTCGTCAGCCGAGCAGCCGGTGGTGTTCCGGCCGGCGTCGACCCCGACGGCCGAATTGCAGCCGACCGGCCTCACCGAGACCAGGTCTCTCGTGCCGAACACCCTCCCACCGATCGCCCCGATTCCGGTCACGCCAACGAACGCCGGGACGAACCAACCGGCGGTCCCCGTGCTGTCCGGGGCTCAGGACAAGCCGGCGGAACGGCCGAAGGGGGAGTCGCTCCCGGCCCCGCGACCGGCCGCCCCGCCCGCCCCCGCGCCGCGGCCGTCTCCGACGGCACCCGCACCGGGCGACACCACCAACTGCCCGCCGCTCGAGCCGGCGCCCGGGTGGGTGCCGCACAGCTCGAACGCGGTACCGGTGCGGCACCGGGTGTTCGGATCGCCGCCCATCAACCTGTCCCGCGACTACGCCTTCCGTGACCTCCTCGGGGTGGACCTGCTGACCGAGAAGCACCCGCGACAGGGCCGGCTCCGCGACCGGTTCGGAACCGACGAGGCGTTCGGCGAGACGGGCGAGGCGTACTTCGTGCAGACGGAGCTGCTGTTGTGGTGGGCGGCCCGCGGGAACACACCGGTGCTGGCCACCACCTCCGCCAGCGGCACCGGGTTCGGCTTCCTGGGCAACCCGGACACCCGAACCCTGCTCGGGCCAGGGCAGTTCGGGCCGAGCTTCCTGCCCGGGTTCCGGGTGAGGGCCGGCGGGTGGCTGGACGAGTGCAACCTGCACGGGCTGGACGGCAGCTTCTTCTTCATCGGCCCGCGGACCGAGCGGCGGGTGTTCGACGGCCTGCCGGTCCTCACCCGGCCGATCTTCGCCCCGAACTTCAACCAGGAGTTCGGCGAGGTGGTCGCCCGGCCGGGGGTGTCCAGCGGCCGGCTGGAGGTGGAGCAGGAGACGTTCCTGTGGGGGGCAGACGTGAACTACCGGTGCGCAGTGTGTACCGGATGCGACGGCGGACGCGGGTGGTTCCTCGGCTACCGCCACCTGAATCTCCGCGACCAGTTGAACATCACCGAGTTCATCACCTCCACCGACCCCGCGTCCGGCGACCCGGTCGGCACGCAGATCGTCGTCGGCGACCGGTTCCAGACGCGGAACCGGTTCAACGGCGGGCAGATCGGTCACTGGTGGACGCGGAAGGCCGGGCGGCTGGACCTGGACGTGCGGGCGTCGGTCGCCCTCGGGGTGACCACCAGCACCATCGACATCAGCGGGTTCCAGAACCGCACCCGCCCCGGCGAGGCGACGCAGTCGTTCACCGGCGGGCTGCTAGCCGCCGGTCCGAACCTGGGCAGTTTCAGCCGCAACTCGTTCAGCGTGGTGCCGGAGGTGACGGCGAACGCCGGGTTCCTGATCAGCCCGAACGTGCGGGTGTACGCCGGGTACAACTTCCTGTACTGGTCGAACGTGATGCGGCCGGGCGATCAGATCGACCGGGTGGTGGACGTGACGTTCGTGCCCAACCCGCCGCCGGGGGTGCCGCCGTCCGGCCAGAACCGCCCGACCGTGCCGTTCACCCGCAGCAACTTCTGGGCACAGGGGGTGCAGTTGGGGCTGGAGTTCCGGTGGTAACTGCTTTGGTTAGCCGCGACCCAACGGGGAGCGTGTTGATGTTGACTCGCTCCACATTGGGTCGCGGCTAACCCGATCATCAATTACGGCTTCGCCAGGAACTTGACACACACCGGGCTGCCCACCTTCACCGCCGCCTCCGTCTCCCGTGCCAGCCCGGTCTTCGCGTCGATCTCGTACACCCCCACCTTACCCCCGTCCTGGCTGGCGACGAGCATCCATTTCCCGTCCGGGCTGATGTTGAAGTTCCGCGGGGTCTTGATGTCCCCCCGGATGTGACCGACCGGCTTCAGCCGCATCTCGCGCGGGTCGTAGCTGAACGCGGCGATGGTGTTGTGCCCGCGGTTGCTCACGTACACGAACTGGCCGTTCGGGTGGATGCGGCACTCGGCGGTGCTGAACGCAGGCACCACTTTCTCCCCCTCCGGCAGAGTGGACAGCGACTGCACCAGCTCGAACTTGTTCGCCTTCACGTCCATCTTGATGACGTGGACGGTCATGTCGATCTCGCCGTTCACGAACGCCACCTCGTTGCCGGGGACGATGTGGATGTGTCGCGGGCCGCTGCGGTCCGGCATTTTGATGAACGCCGGGTCGTGCGGGGTGATGTCGCCGGTGTCGCGGTTCAGGTCGTAGATCAACACCCGGTCCAGCCCCAGGTCGTTCACGAACACCAGCCTGCCGGTGGCGTCGAAGAACCCGCAGTGGGCGTGCGGCCCGCCCTGCCGCTTGGCGTCGAACACCTTGCCCTCGTGCTGGACGAACCCGGTGCGGGCGTCCAGGCTGCCGTCCGCCTTCAGCTTGAACAGAGTGGTGCTGCCCCCGCCGTAGTTGGCGACCACGGCGAACTGGTTCTTGGCGTCGGTGCTGATGTGGCACGGTCCGGCACCCTTGCTCGTGAGCGACACCTGATCGCTCAGCTTGCCGGTGGCCGGGTCGAGCTTCCACGAGTACACTCCGCCGCCGTCCTTCCCCTCCGCCTCGCCGACGGCGTATAGCGTCTTGCCGTCCGGGGCGATGTGCAGGAACGACGGGCTGCCCACCTCGGCGGCCAGTTCCGGAGCCGAGAGCTTCCCGGTCACCGCGTCCAGTTCGCAGCGGTAGACGCCCTTGCTGTCCTTGCCGGTGTAGGTGCCGAAGAACACCCAGTATTTGCCGGAAGCGGGGAAGTCGGCCGGGACGGGCGTGCCCGGGGGCGGCTTGACGGGCGTCTGCCCGCCGGCTTGAACGGCAACGGCGAGTGCGAGGAGCGTGGCGAGGCGGAGTGGCATGAGGGAACTCCGGGAGGGGGACCGCCGCACGCGGCGGGCGGGTATTGTAGAAGTAGCCGCGACCCGGAGGGGAGCGTGTCTGTGTTAGCCCGACGCGCCAGCGAGGGTTGAGCCTCGGCCCTCTCTGGCGCGTCGGGCTAACAAGAGCAGCCTGCGGTGTTGCCGAAGGATGTGCGATGACCGAAGCGGAGTGGCTGACCAGCGATTCGCCGATTCAAATGATTCGCTCACTCCGGCACCGAGCCAGTGCTAGGCGGCTGCGACTGTGGGCATGTGCGTTTTTCGGTTGGATGTGTTCTGATGGCGGTGTTGGCCTGTTGGCCACCGAAGTTGCGGAGCGGTGGGCAGATGGCGAAACGCCACAGGATCGCGGGATGTGGGCGGAATTCATCCCGTGCGACAAGTTCGGCTGGCGTGCGGCGGAGAGAACGGCCATGACCGTAACAAGTTGGCCGGAGTCGGATCGTCAGCGTACCGCGACGATGTGTCAACTTGATCTCCTCCACTGCGTCTTCGGCAACCCGTTCCGGCCGGTCGAGTTCGCTAATTCGTGGCGGTCCGAAACCGTCGTCGCGCTGGCGTCCGGCATCTACGCCGAGCGGGCGTTCGACCGCCTGCCCATCCTGGCCGACGCCCTCGAAGAGGCCGGGTGCGATCACCCCGACATGCTTGCTCACTGCCGCGGGCCGGGGCCACACGTGCGGGGGTGCTGGGTGGTGGATCTGGTGTTGGGGAAGAGTTGAGGCGGATGGGGTTCACAGGTGAGACCTCACCCCCCGGCCCCCTCTCCCACGGGGAGAGGGGGTGTTCAAGCGAGGCAACTTCCGGGCGAGGCGATACGCCTTCGAGTAGCCGCCCCCTACCCAAAACCACATCCGCAGTTGAACACCCCCTCTCCCCGTGGGAGAGGGGGGGCCGGGGGGTGAGGTCTGACTTCTCAGGCCGGCACATTCGCTACAGGCCGTGGGGCCCTCCTCACTTGCCTCTACGCAATCCGGAAAATCGTTAGCCCTTCTCGCGGCGGGGCGGATAATCACCTCACCTCCCGTTTTGCACTTCAGGAGCCGCTGCCGTGGTTCGCCACACCTTGCCCGCACTGTTGCTCGTCGCGCTCGCCGCGACCGCCCAGGACCCGCCGAAGAAGCGCCCGCTCACCCACGGCGACTACGACATCTGGGGGTCGGCCGCCGGCTTCACCCTGTCGCCGGACGGCAAGTTTGCCGCCTGGACGCAGAGCGTGCCGAACGCCGAAGGGCTGGTCGTGGTGAAGAACGTAGCCGGTGGGAGTGAGTACAAGGTGCCCACCGGGGCACGCGGCGGGGCGGGCGGTGTCGGCGGCGGGGCACCGGGCCCGGGCGGGGAGAATGAAGCGGAAGACCAGATCGTCCCGCCGACGGTGCCGCCCGGCATCGGCGGGGGCGGGGTGGCCGGCTCGCCCACGTTCACCCCGGACTCGAAGTTCGTGTACTTCCCGCTCACCCCGACCAAAGTCGAGACCGACAAGGCGCGGGCCGAGCAGAAGCCGGCGCCCCGCCCGGTGCTGGCGGTCATGGACCTGAGCACCGGGCAGATCGTGCAGCGGATCGAGAAGGTGCGGAGCTTTCGCATCGTCGGCGAGGGGGCCGGCGTGCTGATCACGGTGAAGGAGCCGAAGCCGGAACCGACACCGACGGCCCCGCCTACCGGAGAGAAGAAGCCGGAAGAGAAACTGGACAGCGAAGACCAGCGCGGCGGAGGCGG
>CANJKY010000308.1 GCA_947474875.1 Gemmataceae bacterium | reverse complement strand
GAACAAGAGGAGCCGATGATGCCTTCGCCGTTCCCCGGCATGAACCCGTACCTGGAACGCCACAACATGTGGGCGGACTTCCACGACGCCTATCTCGTCGAGTTGCGAAACGCACTCATCCGGCTGGTCCGGCCGAACTACATCGTCAAAATCGAGGAGTATATCTACCTGCACGAGATCGACGATGAGGATGGTCATCGACAGCGGGTGGGTCGTCCCGACGTGGGCGTGATGGCGAATCGGGCGTCGTCCGCGGCGGAGGCGATTGCGGTGATGGAAGGTCCGGCGGCCGTCGAAACGCCACCCGAAGTGGAACTGTTTCGCATCTCATATTTGGAAGTGCGGGACAGGGACGACCGCACCCTCGTCACGGCCATCGAACTGCTCAGCCCGTCGAACAAGACGAACGGCGAAGACCGTGAACAGCACCAGTTCAAGTGGCGACGGCTGCTCGCGTCACCCGCCAATTTGGTGGAGATCGATTTACTCCGCGGGGGCGAGCGGATGCCGTGGGTGGACCTGCCGGCGTGTGACTACTGCGTCGCCGTCAGCCGCCGGATCAGCCGGCCACGGGTGGCGTTCTGGCCCATCGCCCTCCGCGACCGGTTGCCGGTGATCCCGATCCCACTCCGCCCCGGCGAACCCGAACCGACCCTCGACCTGCAAGCGCTGCTGCACAAGGTGTACGACGACGCCGGGTATGCCGATTACATTTACCGTGCCCTGCCTGAACCCCGCCTGCCCCCGCCGGACGACGCCTGGGCCGCGGACATCGCCCGCGCCGCTACCGCACCGGCCCCACGTCCTTGAGCTGGCTCCAGCACCACTGGTCGATGTCCCCGATGGGCAGCCAGTAGTCGGATTTCACCACGTGGAACGGACCCCGCTCGGCCAGCTTCGCCACCGCCTCGGTGATCTCGTACTCGTTCCGCGGGGACAGGGTCAGGGTCAGGTCGAACACGCTCTTCGGGAACACGTACCCGCCGATGTTCGCCATCTGCGGGGCGGGCAACCCCTGCGGCTTCTCGACGATGTGTTCGAGGGTGCCATCCGGCTTGGTAAACACGATGCCGAACGCCTCCGGGGTGCCGACCGTATGCACCAGGATGCCGGCCGGCACCTCGCTCAGCCGCTTCAGGTCCGCCCGGCCGATCAGGTCGTCGCCGTTCAGCACCATCACCCGGTCCGAGTTGATCGCCCCTTTGCACGCCATGAGCGCGTCGCCGGTGCCCCGCGGCTCGGCCTGCCGCACCGTCGTCCAGTTCGTCACATGCTTCTGGGTCTTGAGGTACGCTTCGACGTGTTCGGCCAGGTAGTTCACCACCACGACCAGCCGGTCCACCGGCGGCAGCGCGCCGATGATCCAGTCGAGAATCGGCCGCCCTTGCACAGGCAGAAGCGGCTTGGGGAGATCGTTGGTGTACGGGCGGAGGCGAGTGCCCTTGCCGGCGGCGAGGATGATGGCGTCCATGCCGGTGTTATAGAACCGCCACGCGGTCCGGGTCGGCGGATGGATCGGCCACACCTCTGGCGCCCTAACTTGAAGCCCGCCCCCGGATCGCGCATACTCTCCGTATCCCACCGACCCTGCCCTTCCCCACCGGAACACTCGTCGATGACGACTTTCCCCCGCTCCCGCCGCATCGCCGCCGTGCTCGCGGTCGCCGGTCTGACCCTCCTGACCACTGCCGACCTCCGCTCCCAGCAGAGGAAGAAGCCGGACGGCCCGTCCACCGAGACGGCGCAAAAGCTGATGCGACCCGGCCCGCGGCCGAAGAAGCCGCCGCTGCCGGAGAGCAAACTGCCGCTCGAATTCGTGACCGGCGAGCGGATCGCGTTCGTCGGCAACACCACCGCCGAGCGGATGAGCCTGTACGGCCACTTCGAGACGATGCTCCACCTGAAGCACAAGGATAAACAACTGGTGGTGCGGAACTTCGGGTTCCCGGCGGACGAGGTCGGGCAGCGGCAGCGGTCGGCCGATTACACCCACCTGGACGACCCGCTGGACGCCTTCAACCCGGACACGTTCCTGTGCTTCTTCGGCTGGAACGAGTCGTTCAAGGGCAAGGACGGCGTAGCGAAGTTCCAGGCCGACTACGAGAAGTTCATCGACGACTACACCGCCAAGTACCCGCGGGACGACGCCAAGTCCCCGCCGCGGTTCGTACTGGTGTCGCCCATCGCGTTCGAGAACACCGGCGACAAGTTCCTACCGGACGGCAAGGCGGAGAACGAGCGGCTGAAGCTGTACGCCGACGCGGTGAAGGCGGTGGCGGACAAGCGGAAGCTGGCGTTCGTGGACGTGTTCACCCCGACGCTGGCGGCGTTCGAGAAGGGCGGGGGCAAGCTGACCGTTGGCGGGTTTCAGATGAACGAGGCCGGCGACAAGGTGCTCGGGGCGGCGCTGTTCAAGGGGCTGTTCGGGGCCGAACCGGAAGGCAAGACCGGCACCTCGGAGTTCGAGAAAATGCGGGCGGTGGTGAACGACAAGAGCTGGATGCACAGCCAGGACTACCGCATGGTGAACGGCTGGTACGTGTACGGCGGGCGGCGGACCTTCGACACCGAGACGTTCCCGCGGGAGTACGTCAAGCTGCGGAACATGGCGGCCGTGCGAGACCAGTACATCTGGGATTTGGCGAACGGCAAGGCGGTGCCGGACAAGCCGGACGACAGCAAGACGGGCGAGCTGGTCGTCCCGCCGACGCGGTTCGGCGGGCCGGATCGCGGGTACTCGGAGAACCCGCCGGCGTTGGGGCCGAACATCGCCCCGCCGACGGACCTCATCAAGGGCGCTCGCGTGCCGCCCGGGTTCAAGCTGGAGCTGTTCGCCGACGAGAAGACGTGCCCGGAGCTGGCCAGCCCGGTGCAGATCAACTTCGACAACAAGGGGCGGCTGTGGGTGGCGTGCATGCCCACCTACCCGCAGTGGCGGCCGGGCGACCCGAAGCCGAACGACCGGTTGCTCATCCTCGAAGACACCGACGGCGACGGCAAGGCGGACAAGCGGACGGTGTTCTACGACAAGCTGCAGTGCCCAACCGGGTTCGAGTTCTTCAACGGCGGGGTGCTGGTGGTGGACCAGCCGCGGCTGCTGTTCCTGAAGGACACCGACGGGGACGACAAGGCGGACGAGGTGACGTACCTGATGGACGGGTGGGCGACGGACGACACGCACCACAGCTGCGGGGCGTGGGAGTGGAGTCACGGCGGACTGCTGCACATGCTCGAAGGCATCGCCACCAGCACCACGCTGGAAACCCCGTGGGGGCCGCACCGCAGCAAGGGGGACGGCGGCGCCTACGTGCTCGACCCGCGGTCCCTGCGGATCAACCAGTTCAAGTTGCCCGGCATGGCGAACATGTGGTGCTACGTGTTCGACGAGTGGGGCCAGGGGATCGTCGGCGACGGCACCACAGCCAACCAGACGTGGGACGTGCCGCTGTCCGGCAAACCGTACAACGGCCGCAAGCAGCTGAACTTCATCTTGCCCAACGGGGAGCGGCCGAACCTGGGGAACGAGTGGCTGGTGTCGCGGGCGTTGCCGGACGCGGTGCAGAAGCACTTCACGTATGCGTGCGTGATCAACCTGAACGGGCTGACGCACTACAAGATGCGGGACGACGGAGCCGGGTTCATGGGCGAGCGGCTGAAGGCGGCCGACGGCAAGTGGGACGACCTGGTCCGCAGCCCGGACAAGCACTTCCGCCCCGGCGATCCGCAGATCGGCCCGGACGGCGCTCTGTACTTCGTGGACTGGGCCAGCCCGCTCATCGGTCACATGCAGTACAGCCAGCGGGACCCGAACCGCAACCACACGAAGGGGCGGGTGTACAGGCTCGTCGGCGAGGGCAAGAAGCCGGTCACCCCGGTCACGCAGGCGGGCAAGAGCGTGGCCGACATCTGCGAGCAGTTCCGCGAGTACGAGTGGCGGACCCGCTACCGCGCCCGCCGGGAGTTGCACGACCGCCCCGCCGCCGAGGTGCTGCCGGCCGTGGCGAAGTGGGTGGCCGGCCTGAAGGACACAGACCCGGACTACGACCGCCTGCGGTGCGAAGCGCTGTGGGTGCAGCAGGGCCACCACGCGGTGGACGCGAAGTTGGCCGACGCGGTGCTGGGGTGCAAGACCTTCCAGGCGCGGGCGGCGGCCGTTCACGTTCTGGCCGACGAGCGGGACCGCATCCCCGGCGTGATCGAGCGGTTCAAGAAGGCGGCAACCGACAACCACCCGCGAGTCCGCACCGAAGCCGCCCGCGCGCTCAGCTTCTTCGCCTCCGGCGACGCCATGAACGCGGTGGCCGCGATCACCACCAAGCCGCTGGACTACTGGACGCGGTACACCGTGGAGGCTGCCCTGGCGGCGAACGAGGCCGCGTGGCCGAGCGACTTCTTCACCCCCAAGTTCGCATCGGCCAACCCGGAGGCGGGCAAACTTCTGACCGAGATCCAGAAGAACAAGAAGCTGGGCGGGGCGGCGGCCCCGTTCCTGGCCCGGTTGCTCGGCGGCGACAAGTTGACGCTGGAGGAGAAGAACAAGCAGATGACCGGGCTGGCGATGCTCACCGGCAACGCTTCGAAGGGCCGGGAGGTGTTCCAGCGGACCTGCACCTCCTGCCACAAAGTGGGCAACGGCGAGGGGGCGGACTACGGCCCGAACCTGGACAAGGTGATGGAGCGGTCGAAGTCGCGGGTGAAGCTGATCGAGTCGGTCATCGACCCGAACGCCGAGGTGGACGAGAAGTACCGCTCCACCCGCATCGACAAGCTGGACGGCAAATCCGTGATCGGCCTACTGGTGTCGGAGAACAAGGACGAGGTGGTGATCTTCGACGGGAAGGACAAGGTGACGGTGAAGAAGGCGGACATCGACGGGCGGACTGTCCTCAAGCAGAGCAGCATGCCCGAGGGCCAGGCCGGCACGATGGCCCCGGTCGAGTTTCTGGACCTGATTGAGTATCTCTCGACGTTGAAGTGATGCTCCTCTCTGGTTGGCCGCGACCCGCCGGGGAGCACTCCCCGGCGGGTCGCGGCCAACCATTTTTCGTGCTACACCTGCGACGGGAGGTGCAGCATGTTCCGTCTCAACTGGTGGACCCGACGCCGAATCGCAATTGCCACCGTTCTGCTACTGTTGCTGACCGCCGGTGTCATCTGGCAGTGCGGAACTGAAGAGGTTCGCGACGGGCAGCCGTGGAGCGAAGCGGAAGCCGCACTGTGGCGAGCAGGGGCATACGACTGGACACGGAGCTGCGGAGCGTACATGTCCGTTCCGAGACAGGACGGAAGGCCCAAAGACGGACCATTTCACGCATACCAACTGCCTGACGGCCGCAGCCTCTTCATCGCGACATCGAAACAGCCTGAAGATCCGGATTACACGATCGGCGCCATTTCGGTGTTCACCGGAGACCACAAGGACCGCGAAACGAAAATGGAAAGGCGTGCCACACTTTCACTTCGCCGTTCTGTCCTCGCTTTTTTCCCCCGATGGTAGTGGGCACTCTCCTTCCCATTCGCCG
>CANJKY010000307.1 GCA_947474875.1 Gemmataceae bacterium | reverse complement strand
GTGCTCCCCTTGCCCGGCCCGCCGCTGGTGGCGTGGATCGTCCCGCCGTGCTGGTCCACGATCTGGTGGCTAATGCTCAGCCCCAGCCCGGTGCCGGTGCCGGTGCGGTTGCGGGTGAAGAACGGCTCGAAGATGTTCTCCAGCACGTCCGCGGTCATCCCGCACCCGGTGTCGGTGAACGTCATCTCGGCGACCTCCCCGCGGACGGTCAGGGCGGCGGTCAGGCTGCCGCCGTCGGCCATGCTGTCCAGCGCGTTCACCACCAGGTTGAGCACCACGCTCTTGATGTCCGGCCCGCTCACCAGGGCGGTGGCCTGCACGGTCGGCTGGAACACCAGCTGCTTGCCGCGGGCGTTCGGCAGGTGGTGCGCCACCTCGAACACGTCGGCGATCAGCCCGCTCAGCTCGACCGGCTCCCGCCTGCCGCCGGTGCGGCTGAAGTCGAGTAGCTTCTGGGTGATCAGCTTGCAGCGGAACGCCTCCTGCTGGATCATCTTCAGGTACTTGGTGATCGTCTCGGCGTCGTCCGGGTTGCGGGCGAGCAGGTCGTGCAGCCGCCGTTCCAGCGCTTCCGAGCAGAAGGCGATGGACGCCAGCGGGTTGTTGATCTCGTGCGCCACCCCGGCGGCCAGGAACCCGACGCTCACCAGCCGCTCCGACCGCACCAGTTGCCGCGTCCGGTCGTTCACCTGCTGGGCCAGGCTCTTGTAAATGTCCCGCAGCCGGGCGGTCATGGCGTTGAACTCGTTCGCCAGCTCTTCCAGCTCGTCCTTCGAGGTGAGGCGGATGGGCTGATCGAAGTTGCCGACGTGGACGCGATGCACCCCGGCCTGGAGCTCCCGGATCGGCCGGAACACCCACACGCGGAAGTAGTACAGCAGGGTGAGGACGATGACGAGCGCCAGCCCGGTGGCGGTGCCGGTGATGTACCGGGTGCGGTGGTGGTACGCCTTGGCCGTCTCGGACGACCGCTTCACGTCCTCCCGCAGTTCGGCGTACAGGTCGCGGGTGAGCTGAAGCAAGCGGGCGTGCGCCCGGCGGAAGTCGTCCTGCTGGAATACGGACATGCGGGTGCTGTCCAACACCCCGGCGCGGGTGGACCGGCGGAACGCCGCCTCGGTGGCCGCGTACCACCGCTCGATCTCGTCCAGTTGGCCCTGCTCGTACTCCCCGCCGTCCGGGTCCAGTCGCTGGCCGTTCAGGAACAGGTACGTCTCCCGGCAGGCGTCAAGGAGTCGCCGCACCTCCCTCAACTGGTTCTCGACGTGTTCCACCTCCCGCTGGCTCTGGGACCGCCCGTCTTCCTTGTCCGCGCCTTCGGCCACCGGCGGCTGCATCACCCGCCAGATCTCGTCCTTGAGCAGCACCAGCAGCTGCATCTCGTCGTTCTTGCGGCCGATCGTCTCCATCGTGTCAGACGACGCGGTCAGCCCGAGCAGCGACCCGCCGAGCAGCAGCCCGACGCTCACCACCACCAGGGCCAGCCCGAACGCCAGCTTGTGCCGTAGCCGCCACGGTCGAGACACGCGAGCCTCCTTGCCCGCAGGCCCGCTGACGGGGGGTCCGCCGACGGGTGGGGGACTCTACCAGAGGAGCTTTTACAACGGGAGGGCAATTTTTACCGGCGGGGCGGGGCGCCGCCGAGGTGTCGGAACTCGGGGTTGCTTTTTCCCCGACTCGGAGGCCGGCGGGGCGTCTGATATGCTAATCCGAGTACGTCGGAGGGCACGGATGCGAACGAACGTCGTCGAGGTCGGTCCGCACAAAGTCGGCGGGGGAAACCCGCTGCTGTGGATCGCCGGACCGTGCGTAATCGAGTCGCGGGACCACTGCCTGATGGTGGCAGAACGGCTGAAACAACTGGCCGAGCAGTTCGCCCTGCCGCTGGTGTTCAAGTCGTCCTTCGATAAGGCGAACCGCAGCTCCGGGAAGTCGTTCCGCGGTGTCGGGCTGGACGCCGGGCTGGCGGTACTGGCTGAAGTCAAAACCCGCACCGGCCTGCCGGTGACCACCGATGTCCACCTGCCCGAGCAGTGCGAACCGGCAGCCGCCGTGTGCGACCTGTTGCAAATCCCCGCGTTCCTCGCCCGGCAGACCGACCTGATCGAGGCGGCGGCTCGTACCGGCCGGGCGGTGAATGTGAAGAAGGGGCAGTTCATGGCCCCGTGGGACATGAAGAACGTGGTGGCGAAAATGCGCGAGGTGGGTAATCCGAGAGTGCTGCTGTGCGAGCGGGGGACGACGTTCGGGTACGGCACCCTGGTGAACGACCTGCGGGCCATCCCGTGGATGCAGGAAATCGGCCCGCCGGTGATCTTTGACGCCACCCACAGCGTACAGTCTCCGGGGGCGCTGGGCGACCGCACCGGCGGGGACCGGCGGATGGTGCCGGTGCTCGCCCGGGCGGCGGTGGCGGCCGGGGCGGACGGGCTGTTCGTCGAGACCCACCCGGACCCGGACCACGCCCCCAGCGACGGCCCGAACATGATCCCGCTCGACCACCTGCCGGACCTCGTCCGCGTCTGCCTGCGGGTTCGGTCGGCGGTGGCCGACACCCCCTGAACCGAGTCCTACCCCGATGCCTCACGCCGTCCGCTCCCGACCGACCCGGGTTGTTCTGGGTGCGCTGTCCGTGCTGGCGATCGCCTTCTCCGGGTGCGGCGGCAGCCAGACGGCTGAGACCGGCGGGAAGGGCGAGGAGCGGGCGAAAGAAGACCCGTGGGCGAAGTTCGTGGGCGGGTTCCGCGGGGAAGTGGACTGGCAGAAGTGCCGGCAACTGCTGGCCGACCTGAACTCCGGGCTGGCGGGGAACACGACCGCAGCCAGACCGCGGGCGGCGGGGGCCGGGGAACTCGAACGGCTGAAGGCCGACCTGCGGCTGACGGACAAGGAGGCCAAACACCTCGCCCAGTCCGAGTACACCCCTCTGGACGCACACTACCTGTCCGAGTGTCTGTACCTCCGCGACGTGGCGGCCGGGTTGGGCGTGCAGGACGCCGACCCGGTGCCCGTGAAGGCGGGGGCGGCGTTCGACTGGGTGTGCCGGCAGGTGGTCTCCGCCCCGTGGATGGTCCGCACGCAGGACGGGGTGTTCACCCAGCCGCCCTTACCCCCGGTTTATGTCCTCCGCCGCGGGTCCGGGTCCGGGCTGGAGCGGGCGTACACGTTCCTCGCACTGTGCCGACAACTCGGCCTCGACGCCTGTTTGGTCGGGAGCGCAGCCGCTGACCGCGACTGGACGTACGCCCGATCCGCCAAGGCGAACGCGATGGCGGACGGGCCGTTCTGGGCGGTCGGGGTGAAAGCCGGAGATGACCTGCTGCTATACAGCCCGTGGCGGGGCGAGGTGTTCCCAGGTAAGACCGCCGATCGACCGGCGACACTCGCTGAGCTGAAGGCCGATCCGGCCGCGGCGGCCAAGTCGGACGTGTCCGACGCCGAGGTGAAGGCGGCGGAACTGTACCTGTCGGCTCCGCTGTCGGCGGTCTCCCCGCGGATGACCACCCTGCACGAGAAGCTGACCGGTACCGTCGGCGGGTCGTACCGGGTGAACTGGTCGGAGACGGCCGCACGACTCGCGGCCGGCGGCAACAAGGTGAGCGGCTGGAACCCGCCGGCCGACCCGTTCACCCCGGTCCGCTCGCTCGGATCGTTCCTGCCCACGCAACAGGGGGGGCTGGACACGCCGCCGGAGGTGAAGAACGTGTACACGTTCTACATACAGGCGCAGACCTCCCGGCCGAACCTCACGCTCAGCCTGCCCGACCTGAAATACCCGGCCGTGTCTGATCGGCTGATGGGGATTGCCCGCGGCATCCTCCTCCAGTCGTACCACCCGCAGCTCACCCAACCGGACAGCGTGGTGTGGTCGCCGCTGGAGAAGATCCACCGCGGCCGGCACAACGACGCCACCAAGGAGTTGATCGAACTCCGCGACCGGTTCACCGAGGCGGTGAAGGTGCGGGCCGGGGCAGCCGCCCTGGCGAAAGGGGACGACACCCCGGCGTGGGTGGCCAAGGCGAACGACCTGTATGACTCGCTGAGCCGGGCGAAGGTGTCGGACACCCCGGCGATCTCGGTGCCGGCGGTGGAACGACAGATCGAGGAGTTCTGGAAGACCAGCCAGCAGAAGGCCGGGTTGTTGCTGATGGAGATCGCCGGCACGCCGGGGGCGGCGGAGGCCACATTCCTGCTCGCCAAGTCGTTCCACGAGCGGGCGGAGAAGGCCGAGTTGGAGGCGAAGCGAGCGACCGGTGGCGATTCGTCCGCCGCCCGCGAGAAGGCGAAGGCGGCGTGGGCGAGCGCGGCCAGTTGGTGGTCGCAGTACGACAGCTACCGGGACCTTCAGAACCAGAGCTACCCCGGCCGGGGCGACCTGACAAAGAAGCTGGCCGAGCGTGCCGACAAGCTGGCGAAGTGATGTCTTTCGTGGCACCGGCGGCTCGCCGGTGTGACCACGTCCCGGAGCCACCCCCATGCGCGCACGTCTGGTGCCCGACGACGGCGGCCCGGATGTAGACCTGGACAAGGAACTGATCCTGGTCGGTCGCGGGGCGGACAGCGACCTGCGGATCGACCACAAGAGCATCTCGAAACTGCACTGCGTGCTGGTAAAGACGGACGGGCTGATCCTGCTCCGCGACCTGGGCAGCACCAACGGCACGCGGGTGAACGGCCAGCGGGTCCGCCGAGCGGCCCTGCTGCCGAACGACACCCTGGCGTTCGCCAACTTCAAGTATCGGGTGTGGTTCGGAACCGGCGGGGCGGCCGCGCAGCCGATGGGATAAGAGTAAACGGCGAGCCGGGAAAGTGAGCGACCGGTGAGACGTAAAAGCGAGCGGCCGGGTTAGCCCCGGCCGTGTGTTTGTCGGCCGGGGTCAACCCGGCCGCTCTCAGGATTCACCTCACCCGAACAGGGCCGTCACCGCTTCGCCCTTCACCAACTCCCGCGGCTGGTTCAGGTGGTTGTGGACGATGGTGTCCGGCTTGATGCCGACGGCGTGGTAGATGGTCGCCAGCAGCTCGGTCGGGTGGACCGGGTTCTCCAGCGGGGCGGAGGCCGTCTTGTCGCTCTTGCCGTGGACGTACCCCTTGCGGATGCCGCCGCCGGCGATCAGCCCGGTGTAGCAGTACGGCCAGTGGTCGCGGCCGTCGTCGCTGTTCTGGTTGCCGCTGGTGCTCACGCCTCGCCGCGGGCTGCGGCCGAACTCGCCCACCACCACCACCAGCGTGTCGTCCAGCAGGCCGCGGTCGCTCAGATCTTCGATCAGCGCCGACACCCCGCCGTCGAACATCGGGGCGGCCTGGTCCTTCATCCGCTTGCTCAGCCCGACGTGGACGTCCCACGAGTGGTTGTCGCTGTTCGCCACCTTCGGCCAGTTCACCTCCACGAACCGGGTGCCCGCCTCCACCAGCCGGCGGGCGAGCAGGCAGCACTGGCCGAACGTGTTCTTCCCGTACTTCTCCCGCAGGGCGGCTTTCTCTTTGGTCAGGTCGAAGGCGTCCTTCGCCCGGCCGGACACCACCAGCCCGAG
>CANJKY010000306.1 GCA_947474875.1 Gemmataceae bacterium | reverse complement strand
CGGGCACTCGATGCTGGACCTGTTCCGCGAGGAACTCCGCAGCGGGTTGCTGGTGGCGTCCGACCCCGAGACCGCCCCGGCCGCCCTGAAGGCGATCGGCGGCGGCGCCCGGCTGGTGAAGTGTGCCCCGGTCGCCCGGGTGGCCGCTGCCCTGTCCGCCTTCCTGTCCGCCATCCGGGACGGCCGGGTCACACTCACCGCGGAAGCCGGTGGGTGGCAGCGGTACGCCGTCAGCACCCTCGCCGGGGCACTCGCGACCGACGACGACTCGTTCGTCGGCTGGGTACAAGGTGCGGGGGCGGCACTGACCGAAATCGCCGACGTGTTCGAGGCGGCGGCCGCCGGTCCGCGCCCCGGTGCGGGAACCCCGGCCGCTCGTCCCACGTCCTCGCCCGTCGTGGCGTCATCCCCGCCTACCGCCCCGGCTTCAGCTCCCGCGGAGCAGCCGGTCCCGCCCGCCCCGCCGTCTCCGCCGGCGGTCGCGGCTCACGCCCCGCCGCCAGCGGACGCCGTGGTGCGGGTGTCGGCCGGCAGCCTGAACCGGCTCATGGGGCTGGCCGGGGAGTCGCTGGTGCAAGCCCGCTGGCTGCCCACTTTCTCGGCCGACCTGCTGGCGCTCCGCAAGGAGTACGACCGGCTCGCCCAGGCCCTCGACCAGTCGTTCCACGCCGTCACCACCGCCGCCCCGGCGGACCGGGTGGCCGCCCAACTGGCCGACGCCCGCCGCCTCGCCCTCGCCTGCCGGGCGATCCTGACCGAGAAGGCGGCCGGGTTCGACGACCACGCCGCCCGCAACGAGGACCTGAACGCCCGGCTGTACCGCGAGGTGATCGTCAGCCGCATGCGGCCGTTCGGCGACGGGGTACACGGCCTGCCCCGGCTGGTCCGCGACATGGCCCGCTCGCTCGGCAAGGAGGCCCGGCTGGTGGTCGACGGGGACACGACCGACGTGGACCGGGACATCCTGGAGAAGCTCGAGTCGCCTCTCTCTCACCTGGTGCGGAACGCGGTGGACCATGGGCTTGAGCCGCCCGCGGCCCGCACCGCGGCGGGCAAACCGGCCGCCGGCACCATCCGGGTGGCCGCCCACCACCGGGCCGGCATGCTGCACGTGAGCGTGAGCGACGACGGCGGCGGGGTGAACCTGGACAAGCTGCGGCGGAAGGTGGTCGACCGCGGGCTGAGCGCGGCGGACGTGGTGGCCCGGATGACCGAAGCCGAACTGCTCGAATTCCTCTTCCTCCCCGGGTTCAGCACGACGACCGACGTGAGCGAGTTCTCCGGCCGCGGGGTGGGGCTGGACGTGGTTCAGGACACCGTCCGCAAGGTCGGGGGGAGCGTGCGGGTCACCTCCCGGCCGGGCCGCGGGACCACCTTCCGCCTTCAGCTCCCCCTCACCCTGTCGGTCATCCGGGCGGTCGTGGTGGACGTGGCCGGCGAGCCGTACGCCTTCCCGCACACCCGCATCGACCGCCTCACCCGCGTCCCGCGGGCCGAGGTGCGGTCGCTGGAGCACCGCCAGTTCGTCACCGTCGACGGGCAGAACGTCGGGCTGGTGGTGGCCTCCCAACTGCTCGACCTGCCGGCCACGGCGGCGGGGGCGGGGGATCTGGCGGTGGTGCTGCTGAGCGACCTCACCGGCACTTACGGGCTGGTGGTGGACTCGTTCCGGGGGGAGCAGGACCTGGTGGTGCGGCCGCTCGACCCGCGGCTGGGGAAGGTGCCCAACCTGTCCGCCGCCGCCATCCTGGACGACGGCTCGCCGGTGCTCATCGTCGACGCCGAGGACCTGATCCGGGCGATGGACCAGTACATCCAGACCGGGGCGCTGGCCCGGTGCGACACCCGCCCGGCGGGCAAGTCCCGGGCGAAACGGGTGCTGGTGGTGGACGACTCGATCACCGTCCGCGAGGTCGAGCGGCAACTGCTGCTGCACAAGGGGTACGACGTGGCGGTGGCGGTGGACGGGGTGGACGGGTGGAACAAGGTGCGGGCCGAGCCGTTCGACCTGCTGGTGAGCGACGTGGACATGCCGCGGATGACCGGGCTGCAGTTGGTGGCCGCCGTCCGGGCCGACCCGCGGCTGAAAGACCTGCCGGTGGTGATCGTGTCGTACAAGGAACGGGAGGAGGACCGGCTCCGCGGGATGGAGGTGGGGGCCAACTGCTACCTGACCAAGAGCGCGTTCCACGACAACCGGTTCGTGGAGGCGGTCGAGGACCTGATCGGTCCGGCGAACTGACCGGCCGGTTGTGGTCGACACCCGGCCGCCCCCGGGGGTACACTCATTTGGTCTGATCCGTCTCCCCGGTCTGCCATGCGCGTCGCCGTCGTCAACGACCTGGCCCTCGCCCGCGAGGTGCTCCGTCGCACGGTGCTGTCCGTGCCCGGCTACTCGGTCGCGTGGGAGGCGACCGACGGGGACGCCGCCGTCGCCAAGGCGGCCGCCGATCGGCCGGACGTCATCCTGATGGACCTGGTGATGCCCCGGATGAACGGGGTGGAAGCCACCCGGGCCATCATGAAGCAGGCCCCCTGCCCGATCCTGGTGGTCACGGCCACCGTCCCCGGCCATTACGACCTGGTGATGCGGGCCATGGGCGGCGGGGCGCTGGACGCGGTGGAGACGCCGAAGCTTGGCGCGGCCGGGGCGGTGGAGTCGGCCGGCCCGCTGCTCGACCGCCTGGCCAAACTGGCGGCCACCCGCCGACCCGGGAGCGGTCCCCCGCTCCCCATTCCGTCCCCACGACCGCAGGTGTCCCACCAGTTCCCACCGCTGGTGCTGATCGGCTCATCGACCGGTGGGCCGGAGGCGCTGGCGGCGGTTCTCGCCGCGTTCCCACCGAACCTGCCCGCCGCCGTGCTCATCGCCCAGCACATCAGCGCCGATTTCGCCCCCGGTCTGGTGACCTGGCTGAGCGACCGCTGTCGGCTGCCGGTGCGGGCGGCGGTGGCGGGAGAACCGACCACGGCGGGCACGGTGGCGGTGGCGGTGAGTAACGACCACCTCGTACTCGATCCCGACTGGCGGTTGCGGTACACCCCCGACCCACGGGAGTGGCCCTACCGGCCGTCGGTGAACGCGCTGTTCGCCAGCGGGGCGGGGTGGCCCGGCGGCGGGGTGGGGGTGTTGCTCACCGGCATGGGACCGGACGGGGCGGAGGGGTTGCTACGCCTCAGGAAGGCCGGATGGCACACCATCGCTCAGGACGAATCGACGTGCGTGGTATACGGGATGCCGAAGGCGGCGGTCGAGATCGGCGCGGCCTCTCGGGTGTTGCCGATTCAAGAGATCGGGCCGGCGGTGGTGGCCGCCGTCCGCGGGCTCACGCGGCAAGTTAGCCCGGGCGCCGCGTGAGCCGACTCCGGTTGCCGCCGCTCGCCCGGCTCGCTCCGCCCTGGACCCCGCCTGAAAGTGAACAGCCCCTGCAAGCCGGTGGCATTGCAGGGGCTGCGTCGTATGGGCGCTAATGGGCTCGAACCAGTGACCCCCATAGTATCAGTGTGGCCGAGCCGTGCCCGACCCAGTCCACCGGCGGCTCAGTAGGTCGGCAGAAAGTTCCGGGCGCTGAAGTCGCTCATTCGTCGGTGACGGAGGGAGACCGGTGGCGTGATCCGCCTGTCCACCGCGTTCGTTTCCTGCAAAGACGACCGTGCTATACTTGGCGCGTTCTGTCGCCGGCCCGCCGGCTGCCATCTCCTCTCGAGGTTCGAGAATGAGCATGAGTGAGTACGTGTACGCGTACTGGTCACCCATCTTCTGGGTGACCGTCACCTTGGCCGTCGTGTTCGGGGTCGCGTCTTACATCCTGCACCGCTACCACCACCGCCACTTCACCGACCGGAAGAACTGGGGGTCGGTGCTCGCGGTGGCGACCATCTCGTCCATCTACGCGTTCCTCAGCGGCGTCGACATCCTGGCGGATGTCAAGGGGGAGGTGGGCCAGCCGACCCGGGCGACCGTCGCTCTGTACCTGATGGGGGTGAAGGGGGTCGCGATCACCGCCGCCGGATTCGTCGGGCTGGCCCTGCTCACGCTCCGGGAGCGGTTGGAGGTGCTGCACAACCCGAGCGTGCCCGAGTACTACACCTATCTGTTCGGCGGGTTCGACGGCGACCAGTTCTTCGGGTACGGGGCGCCGTTCCAGGTGGAGGGGGAGTGGTACCGCCGGGGGGAGGACGGGGTGTGCTCGGCGCTGGCCCGCGAGCAACTCCGACGGCTCGCCCGACTCCGCGAGTTCGCCATGTACATCTTCCACACCCGGGATGATTTCGAGCGGGCCAAGCGGTTCTTCGAAAAGGGGGTGTTCCCGTTCGTGGGCAAGGAGGTTCGCAACCCCCAGCACCAAGCCCGCATCAACCAGTTGGGTAAAGTCGTTCTGTACGAGCCGATCCACGACGCCGCGGCGGACCACGCCGCCCACTCGTACTCATTTTTCGTCGGCACCCGGAAGGGGCAGCCGTGCTGTATCCTGTACCCGGCCCACAAGATCTCCCGAGAGACCCGGCAGCCGGGGTGCGCGGTTCTGGTACACAACGACCAAGAGTTCTTCCTGCTGCTCAAGTCCTACTTCCTGGATCAGCAGAAACTGATCCAGGACGGCGCCCTGCGGGACAAGTACCGCAAACACGTGTGGACCCCCACCGCCGGGCGGTTCGAACTGGTCGCGTGACGCCCCGCCCGCCCGAGACTCGGGTGTACTCGCCGGGCGGAGGGGTATAGGATGCGGCGCACGAGCCGCGGTCGCCCACCCCGGCGGGGGACTGAGATGACGCGGACCGCCTTCGCTCACTACACCCGCGAGAGTATCCACGAAGTCGCCCAGTTCCGGGCGCTCCCGCCCGCGCTGCGGCGGAGCGTCCTCGCCGCGTCCGTCGTCCTCCCGTTCCGGGTGAACGCCTACGTGCTGGAACACCTGGTGGACTGGGCGGCGGCGCCGGACGACCCGTACTTCCAGTTGACCTTCCCGCAGTTGGACATGTTGCCCGCGGCGACGGCCGCGGCCGTCGCCCCGCTCTGGGACCGGCCGTCCACCGACCCCGTAGTGGGCCGGGCGGCGGCGGCGGCGCGGGCGGAACTGAACCCGCACCCGGCCGACCAGTGGGCCCTGAACGTGCCGGCGACGGGCGACGGCCTACTCCGCGGCGTGCAGCACAAGTACCCGTCCACGGTGCTGTTCTTCCCCGCCGCCGGGCAGACCTGCCACGCGTACTGCACGTACTGCTTCCGCTGGCCGCAGTTCACCGGCGACCCCGAGTTGCGGTTCGCGGAGCGGGACGTGGGCACCCTCCTCACCTACCTCCGCGGTCGGACGCAGGTGACAGACGTGCTGATGACCGGCGGCGACCCCCTGGTCATGCACGCCAGCCTGCTCCGCCGGTACATTGCCCCGCTGCTCGCCCCCGAGTTCGCTCACGTGCGGGTGATCCGGCTGGGCACGAAGTCCCTCGGGTACTGGCCACACCGGTTCCTCACGGACGCGGACACGGGCGAACTGCTGCGGCTGTTCGACGAGGTGGCCGCGGCCGGGCGGCAGTTGGCCGTGATGAGTCACT
>CANJKY010000305.1 GCA_947474875.1 Gemmataceae bacterium | reverse complement strand
GGCGGTGAGCCGCCGTGACCCACGGCTTTAACACGCGTGGGTCACGGCGGCTCACCGCCGCCGGACCCACCCTACCGCCGCTGGCACGCCGGGCAGAAGTGGCTGCTCCGCCCGGCCACCCGCCGCACCGCGATCTCCGCCCCGCACTTCGGGCACCCTTCCCCACCGCGGCCGTACACCGCAAATTCGTTCTGGAACCCGCCCCGCATCCCGGACCCGCCGACGTAATCCCGGATGGTGCTGCCGCGGCTCTCAATCGCCCGCGTCAGCACCGCCTCGATCGCCTTCCGCAGCCGGTCGCACTCGGTCTCGGTCAGGTCCGCCCCGCGGGTCTCGGGGTGCAGCCTCGCCCGGTGCAGGCTCTCGTCGGCGTAGATGTTCCCCACCCCGGCCACAACGGACTGGTCCAGGAGGATGGCCTTCAGCGTCCGCTTCGACGCCCGCACCGCGTCGCGGAACGGCTGGGCCGGCAGGCCGAACGGCTCCGGGCCGAGTTTCTCGCCCAGGTGTGCTTCCACGTCCGTGCCGGGCGGGAACCACTCGACGCTGCCGAAGCGGCGGGCGTCGCGGTACCGAAGCTGGTTGCCGTCATCCAGGTCGAAGGTGAAGTGCGTGTGGGTGGCGAGCGGGTCGGCGGTCGGGGCCACGGTGAACTGGCCGGTCATGCCCAGGTGGACCAGCAGGGTGGCGGTTAGCCGCGACCCAACGGGGAGCGCGGGGGTCTTCTCGCTCCCCGTTGGGTCGCGGCTAACCAAGCTGACGATGATCCACTTCCCCCGCCTGTTCACCCCCGCCACCGTCGAGCCGACGACCTGCCCGCCCCATGCCCGCTTCCACGCCCGCCGCAGCTTGGCCGGGCCGGCCCACATCGCTTCAATCGTCCGCCCGACCAGCAGCGGCCGCAGGTCGCGGACGACGGTCTCCACCTCGGGCAGTTCGGGCACGGCGGCCTCCGCGGGGTCAGGTCACATCGAGGTGCGGCGGTGCAGGTCGTCCACCACCCAGTGGAACGCGGCCAAATGGACCGTCTCCACGATCCCCATGTCGTCCAGCGGGACGTGCAGGTTGTGGTGCGCCAGCGACTGGAGCTTGCCGCCGGTGTACCCGGTGCAGCCGAACGTGGTCAGCCCGTTCCGGTTCGCCCACTCCACCGCCGCCAGGATGTTCTTGCTGTTCCCGCTGCCGCTGATGGCGATGAGCAGGTCACCGGGGCTGGCCAGGTTCCGCAACTGCTCGACGAACACCCGGTCGAACCCCTCGTCGTTCCCCCACGCCAGGATGTACGGGGTGTTGTCCGTCAGGCTGACGATGCGGAACCGCTTCTTGCCGTCGTTGCTCAGGTCGTCCGGCAGCTTGAGCGACCCCTTGCCCACGTCCTCGCAGAAGTGGGAGGCGTTCGACCCGCTGCCGCCGTTGCCGATGAGGAAGATGAACCGCCCGGCCTGGTACCGCTGCCACATCTGATCCGCCAGCAGCCTCACCTGCGCCGGGTCGATGCGGAGCAGTTCCTCGCCCATCCGCTTCAGGTACTCGGTCGGGGTCATCCGCACGCCGATCATCAGTCCGTCCTCGTAGGGTGGGTCGAAGGGTGGGGCGTCACACCCGCGGGCCGACCGGCTCGGCGGTGAAACTGAAGCTGTCGGCGGTGACGCAGCACGGGATGGGCAGCCCGCCGCGGTCCTTGTGCGGCCGGCCGTCGACCTGGAACGCGCCCGGGCAGCGGATGCCCAGCCCGTCGCGGGTGCGGTACAGCACCACGTTCCCGGCCGCGTCCGGCATGTGGACGTGGGCGGCCGCCTCCGGCCCGAGGATCAGGTTCTCGGCCATCAGCAGGACGCCGTCCACCGCCAGCGGCAGGCGGTGCCCGCTCACCAGTTCCAGCCGGGCGGACGGGCTGATGGCCACCGGCAGGCGGAACACGAACTGGCAGGTGGACCCGAGCGTCACCCGGTCGCCGTCGGCCAGCACCGCCCGCGTCGCCGCCCGCCCGTTCACCGCCACCTCCCGCCCGGACTCGAGCACGTACCCCTCGGCGTCGCGGGTGAGCTCGGCGTGCAACCGGGACACGTCGGCGAACAGCGGCACGTCCACCGGCCCGTTCGCCGTCGCCTGCCCGAACCCGACCCGCTGGCCCAGGCATACCAGATACCCGCCCACCCCGTCGATCCACAGCACGAACCGCTTCGGCAGTCCGACCGGCACGCCCGGCGAACTGACCGGGCGAGCCGACTGCGGGGCCGGTGCCGCCGCAACCGAGGCGGGGCGGGCGATCGGGTACGTCATCGTCGGGGCGAACGGCGCCGGATCGACCGTGCGGGTCGGCGACCACGCCAGTTCGACCACCTCGCCGGCGTGCGACGACGGGGCCGGCACCCCATTCCCGCCACCGGACTGCAAGGCGGCCCAGGCGCGGGCTTTCATGTTCCGCACCTCACGGTGGTCCGGGGCCACCTCGGCCACCTCGTCCGCCGCCCGCAGCACGTCCGTCCACCCGTGCCGCTCGGCCGCCTGGTACAGCCGGTCCACCGCCGACCGGCAGCGGTCGTACCGCCGGGTCAGGTCGGCGGCGAACCGCTCGAACGCGGCGGCCACGTCCGGCCGCACCCGGCTCTTGCCGCGGTCCAGGGCGGCGGCCGCCGCCGGGAAGTCGCCGCGGTCGGCCAGTTCGATGGCCAGCACCCACTCGCGGGCGGCCGACTCGAACCCTTCGAATTCGGGGTGAAAGGCGGTCCGCTGCTTCAGCCGCGCGAGGGTGTGCAGGGCGTGCAACGGGTTGCCGGCCAGCAGGGCGGCGCGGCACTCGGCCAGCCCGAGTTTGGTGAGCGTGGCCCGCAGGGCGGCGGCGTCCGGGTCGGTCGGGGCCAAAGATTCGGCGGCGAGCAGGTCGTCCCAGGCGGCGTTCGGGTCGTCCCGGCGGAGGGCCTGTTCGCCCCGCAGCCGGTACCCGCGGGCCACCTCCGGCACCGCCGCCACCGCCCGCTTGTGCCCGTGCGACACGAACGGGTCGAGCAGCTTGCGGGCCACCTCCGGGCGGCCGGTGCGGAGCGCCTCGCGGGCCTGCCGGACGGTCAGCCAGACGGTGAGGCTCATGGAACCGGGGGCGGTCGACGAAGGAGGTGTGGGAATTATAGCCGAACAGTCCAGGTTTGCCGCGAGTCGGGGACGAGCGCGATGGCATTCTCGTCTCCGACTCGCGGCCCGTCGCGGGGTTACGGGTTCCCGCCGTTGATGCTCTGGGTCACGTCCCCGCCCCGGAACGTCTGCACGGCGGTGTTGAACCGGATGGTCTGGCTCAGGTAGCGGACGACGGCGTCGCCGGGGCGTTCCTGCATGACCAGCACGTCGCCGGGCATCACCCGGATCCGCTCCCGCGGGTCCTTGAGGGCCAGGTTCAGGTCCACCCGGATGGGGATCTGCCGGCCGTTGCCCAGCGGCCGCAGGACGGTGAGCAGGGCGGGCGACGGGTTCCCCATCCCGCTGTTCACCGCCTGGGCGACGAACGCGTTCTGGGTGAACCCGCCGTTGGCGATCGGCGCGCCGACCAGGGTGAGCGCCTGGAGCACGTCCAGGTCGTAGTCCCGCGGCAGGCTGAACTGGCGGGAGCCGGCCACCCCGGCGGCGTAGAACACCTCGGTGGACGTGTCCCGGGACTCGATCTTCACCACGTCCCCGTCCCGCAGGATGACGTCGTCCTCGCACAGGTCCAGGTGCTGCTCCGGGTACAGCCGGAGCGGGATGCGGGTGGTCGGACGGGCCGGGTCGGCGTGCTCGATGATGATCTCGTTCTTGGCGTCCAGGCCGGGCGGCCCGCCGGTGGCGTTCAGCGCCCGCAGCACGTCGTTCTCCCCGGCCTGCAGCCGCAGGGTGTACCCGTTCCCCCGCTTGTTCGTGCCGAGGATCGCCCCGCCCGCCCCGGTGAGCGGCACCGGCTGAGTGTCCTCCCGCACCACCGTCACGCTGTACGTCCGCTTGCGGAGCAGCTGCACCGTCACCCGCGCCTTGTCCCGCTTCACCAGGTCCGGCCCGCCGTTCTTCCCGCTGGCCGTGTCCTTGATCAGCTCCTCCACCTCGGCCAGCGTCTTCCCCTTCACCTTGATCGGCGGCAGGCCGGGCAGGCTGATGCTGCCGTCGTCCCCGACCGGCGTCGGGTAGCCGACGGCGGCGGTCGGGTTCATCGGGTCGGGCAGCGACACCGGCGGCTGGATGTTCGGCGGGGCGATGATGTTGTCGGCCACGATGGCCAGCGTGTCCCCCCGGTCCAGCAGGTACTTGTCCGCCTCCCGCTGCTTGAGCACGGTGAACGGGATGGGGTGCAGTTCGGCCTTCGACCGCCCGAGCACCTCGGCCGGCAGCCGCCGCACCGGGATGCCGTCCGCCACCGGGTTGGTGATCGCCGCACACCCGCCGGACAACACGGCGGCGAGCAACACCAGGGCGAGCAATCGGCGGGGCATGGCGGTCATCCGAAATCCAATGGGGCGAGACCGGGCGGAACCGGCCGCGTCAGTCGCGGCCGGGCTTCCGCGGGGTGTCGACCAGCGGCGGCACCCGCCGCCGGAAGCCGCCGTCGGTCGGAGGGTCGAGGTCGACCGCGGGCGACCCGGCGGCGGGCGGCGGGTCGCCCGCCGGGGTGTCGGTCTTGGGCGGCCCCTCGGCCGCCGGCAGCGGCGGCACCTCGGCCGACGCATGCACTCCCGATGGCAAGGGCTGAGTCAGGAGCGGCCGTGCCGGCGCCGCCAGCCCGGCCGCCGGCTGCTCGGTCGGTCGCGGCGGCGGGAGCACCTCGCTCGGCGGGGGCGGGGCGGGCGGCCGGCACTGCTCGGCCGGGGTCTGGCGGACGTTCACCGGCTGGTCGGGCGGCGGGTCCGGGATCAGGACAGGGACGGTCAGGTACTCCCGCCGGCCGCTGGCCGCGGCCATGTCCACCCCGGCCTGGAACCCGGCGAAGTAGTCCCGCACCCGGGCGTGCCCGTCCGGGTTGAGGAAGTGGCTGCGGCGGTACTTGAGCGGCGGCACGGCCGGCGGGGTGGCCACCCCGCCGCGCTCCAGGTAGTCGGCGTACCCGTCCTCGAACCCGTCCTCGAAGTCCTCGGACACCGTCTTGTGGTGGTGCCCGCACCACTCCCGCAGCAGTTTCCGCCCGTCCTTCCGCAGGTGGGCGGTCACCTTCTTCTCGTCGAGGTACTCGATCGGCTCGTTGATCAGCACGTGGGCGGCGGAATGGGCCAGTCGGCAGCCCGTCAGGGCCAGACCGAACCCCGCCAACAACAGGGCCGCCCGCCGCATGATCGCCCCCCGCCCGACACCGGGATCGGAACCCGCCGGCCGGCGACGGGTTCACCTCGGGAGTCCCATCGGCAGTCCGACTGGGGGGAGTTGACCGATTGAAGGGATTCTGCCGGCCCGCGTCCGAGCGAAATTACGCTCTGGGCAAATATTAAACTCTGGGGGAAGATTTGGGATTCTGCTTGGCGTACCGTGCGTCAGACAGAATAATAACACCCCAAACCGGGGAAAAACAGGCAGTTTCGGGGGCGTAGGAGGTGTGTGCCCCCCCGTCCGGCGGGTACAGCCCTCCCG
>CANJKY010000304.1 GCA_947474875.1 Gemmataceae bacterium | reverse complement strand
GCGTGGCGTCGGCGCCGAGGACGGGGAGCACCGGCGGCTTGTACTCGGTGAAGTCTGGCGTGCCAGTCTTCGGCCCGACCGCGACGAGCACCCGCCCGCTGACCGGCCCGTCGTACTTGGGGTCGAGCGACACGACGAACCGCAGCCAGCCCGTCGGGGCGGGCTGCGCGACGAGCGCGGACGCGGCGACGAGCACCGCGGCCGCGGCGGCGAGGCGGGTGGGCATGACGAAGTCCGGGTCGGGGCGGGGAGGGCGACGTGATTGTAGCGGGTTCGTCCGAGCCCGGAGCGTGAGCGACGGGGTAGCTCACGCTCCGGGCTCGGACGGAAAGTGTCTACCCGATGCGCGGGAACAGCGGCTTCGGCTTGCCGTCGATCAGTTCGGCCGTCACCCGCAGGTCGTCCGGCTGGGCCGTCAGCTCGGCGGCGTCGGCGTACCGCACGTCCGCCCACGGCGTCGGGAAGTTGAAGCTGGTGTAGATCGCCTCCGCCGACTTCGGGATGAACGGCTTGAGCAGGATGGCCGTCACCCGGAGCGACTGCACGGCGTTGAACAGCACCTTCTTCGCCGCCTCCTTGTCCGTCTTCACCAGCTTCCACGGGGCGTTCGCTTCGAGGTACTGGTTGGTCGGGGTGAGGAAATCCTGCACGATCGCCTGGAGGGCGGTGTTGTACCGGCACGCCTCCACGTGCCCGCGGACGGTCGCCACGAACTCCGCCAGATTCAGGTTCGGCACCACCGCGTCGGGCGTCACACCGGCGGTGCCGTCGAACACCCCGCCGTAGTTCTTGGCCGGGATGGTGATGGTTCGGCTCAGCAGGTTGCCCAGGTTGTTCGCCAACTCCGTGTTGTACACCTCCTCGAACCGCTGCCCCGAATAGTCGCCGTCGCCGGGGAACGGGCACTCCCGCATGAAGAAGTAGCGGTAGGCGTCCACGCTGCTCTTGGCGATGATGTCGAGCGGCTGGACCACGTTCCCCATGCTCTTGCCCATCTTCGTGCCGTCCACCGTCACGAACCCGTGGCTGAACACCTTGGTCGGCGCGTCCAGCCCGGCGGCCCACAGCATGGCCGGCCAGATGTGCGTGTGGAAGCGGGTGATGTCCTTGCCGATGAAGTGCGTGTCGCACGGCCAGTTCTTGGCGAACGTCGCCTCGTCGTCGCCGTACCCGATGCCGGTGATGTACGTGAGCAGGGCGTCGAACCACACGTAGATGGTGAACTCCGGGTCGAACGGCAGCGGGATGCCCCACTGCTCGCCGTGCCGCGAGATGTTCAGGTCGTCCAGCCCTTCGGCCTCGATGAACCCGATCATCTCGTTCCGCCGGCTCTCCGGCTGGACGAACTGCGGGTTCTCCTTCAGCTCCTTCAGCAGCCGGTCCTTGAACGCGGACAGCTTGAAGTAGTAGCACGGCTCCGACCGCCGCACGAGCGGCCGCTTGTGGTTCGGGCACTGCCCGGCGTTCTCGGCGTGGACCTTGTCACTCTTGAACTCCTCGCACCCGGGGCAGTACCACCCCTCGTAGCTGCCCTTGTAGATGTACCCGTTGTCGTACACCTTCTGGGCGAACTTGCGGCAGCACTGCTTGTGCCGCTCGCTGCTCGTCTGGATGAACACGTCGTAGGAGATGTCGAGCGCGTCCCACACCTCGCGGAACTGGCGGGCCATGTCGTCGCAGTACGCCTGCGGGTCGAGGCCGAGTTCCTTCGCCTTGTCCGCCACTTTCAGGGTGTTCTCGTCGTTGCCCATCAGGAAGCAGACGTCGTACCCCTCCATCCGCCGGTACCGGGCCTGCACGTCGGCCCCCAGCTTCTCGAACGCCGTGCCGATGTGCGGGCGGCTGTTCGGGTAGTCGATGGCGGTCGTCTGGAACCACTTCGGCTTGGCGGTCATGGGCCGTCCTTCATGCGAACGGCCGGGGCGGTCCCCGGCCGTGAGTAGCGTCTTTCTAGCGGACGGGAGGACCCGCCGGCAGGTTCACACCCGCCGCCCGGTCACTTCTTCTCGGTCACGAACTTCTTGACCTCGAACTTCGCCCCCTCGCCCTCCAGCCACGTCTTGTACAGCTCGTGGTACGTCTCGTTGTACCCGCGGCCGGCGTTCACCTGCAACTGCGGCATGCCGTGCTGGCCGGGGGAGACGCCCAACTGGGCCAGCAGGCTGTTCGGCATGAGCGTGTAATCCGGCGGCGGGTCGCTGCCCACCCGCGGCCGGTCGTACTGCGCCCAGTCGGCCTCGCCGATCGCCGTCAGGATGAGCTTCGACTCCTCGGCCGGGATGGCCACCTGCTGCGGCGGCTTGCCGCCCTGGGTAAACGCCTGCCGGCGGTACTTATGCACCAGGGCCGCCGCCGCCTCGAACCGGTCGGCCGCGTCCTTCGCCTTCAGCGCGGCCAGCGGGTCGGCATACGTCGCCGCGATCTTCTTCACCACCGCCAGGTCCGCCTTATAGGTCGTGTCCAGCGGGTTGAGCGGGGTCTGCCCGTACGGGATGTGGTAATACCCGGCGGCGGTCGGGTGCGGGGCGAGGAAGAACACCCCCTCCTGCCCGTCGATCAGTTGCACCTGGCTGACCGTCGGGCGGAAGTACGGCTGCTTGCGGCCGGGTTGTTCGAACGGCATCTGCGCCGGGTCGGCCGGCGGGATGAGGATTTTGAGCGTACCGTCTACCTTGTCCCCAATCAGCGCCTGGCTCACCTTCAGCGCCGCCACCTTGTAGGTGGTCTTCGGCACCCCCTGGCCGGGGTACATGGCCGCGTCCAGCGTCTCCTTCCCGAGGCCCACCGTGCCAGCCGCCACCAACTGACTCTGGTACACCTTCTGGCGGACGGTCATGCCGGGCTGAACGATCACCCCGCCGGCGTTGTCGGCCTGGAGGATCGGCGGCGGAGGCGGGGGTGGCGGCACGACCGGTTGCCCGGGGGCGAGGCCGGCGGCGGACAGGGCGAACAGGGCGGCGAGCGATCGGCGCATGAATCCGGCTCCGGGTGGCGGGGGGGGGTCACTTGCCCTGGGTCTTGGCGACGATCTTCTTCACCTCGAACTTGCCGCCGAACTTCGCGTGCCACGCCTGGAACGCCTTCTGCCGCACCGCCAGCGCGTCCTCCCCGTCCGCCGGCCGCACGTCCGGGATGCCGTACTGGCCGGGCAGCAGGCCGAGGGCGTCGGCCACCTTGTGCGCGTCCGTCTTCGCCCAGTCGGCGTCCAGCAGCACCTTCACCAGCAGCTTGCCCACGTCCGCCGGCACCGGTTCCTCGGCGATCACCCCGCTCACGTTGTTCGGCGGGTACGCGCGGTACTTGTACGCCAGCGCCAGGGCCGCCTGCACGCGGTCGTCCACCTTGTCGGCGGACAGCGCCTTCACCGGGTCGGCGAACGCCCCGGCCGCAGCCGTCACCTTCGCCAACTCGCCCTTGTAGTTCTCGTCGGCGGCGTTCAGCGGCAGGTGCCCCGGCTGGATCTGGTAGTACCCGGACGCGGTCGGGTGCTTGGTGAGGAAGAATACCCCCTCCTGGTTCTCCGTCACTGCCACCGGGCCGAACCCGCCGCGGATTGGCACCGGGCGACGGCCGGGGGCACCACCGACCGGTTGCTCCGCCGCCGGCTCGCCCGGCTTCGGGAACACCACCTTGATGTGCGTCACGTTCTTCGCCCCGACCAAGGCGTCGCCCACCTTGATCGTCGCCACCGTGTGCGGCACCTTCGGCCCGTTCTCGAACTGCGCCAGGTCGAGCGGGTCGGCCTCCACCTTCGTCACCTTGCCGACCACCACGGCGTCGGCCGCGATCAGCTTCTGCTGCAGCCCGACGTTGCCGGGGGCGGCGATCTTGAGGGCGAACGCCGGGGCCGTCGCCACCGCGGCGACCGCCAGACCGAGGAACACGCGACGCATGGGAACCTCCGCGGGCCGACCGATACCCGTCCGACGGGGACCGGCGTGCCGCGGATTGTAGCCGGCGGGTGCGAAAAGGCGAACTCCGGCCGATCGGTCGGTGGTCGTCGGGAAATCGGGCACCGCCTCACTTCGCCGGCCGGTGGCACACTCCGTCTTTGCACGGCACCAGGTTAAACCGGTTCTTCGCCACCCACCGGTACACCTTGCCGCCGAGCCACGCGGCGCCGGGCAGGTACAGCAGCGGGGCGAGCGGCCAAGCCAGCGGCAGCCGCCACGCCATCCAGCGGAACGCCCGGAACGCGGCGTGCGCGTGCTTGCGGTCCTGGGTGACGACGTGCATCTCTTCGAGCAGCTTCTTCGGCACGATCGGCGCGTCGCACGCCGGCAGGTTCGCCACGTCGCGGGCGTCCTGGACGTGCAGTCGGTTTAGCCAGTCGAGTTTCTTCAGAACCCGCACCGACCGCCGGCACAGCGGGCACGCCCCGTCGTACAGCACCACGGCTTTTCCGACGTTCGACGGTGCGGTGGTCGATGTCACGGCGAACCCTCCGCATGTGTTCTGCTCGCTCCGCGAGCGGACCTGAAGACCGCTCGCGGAGCGAGCAGAACACGCCCTCCTGATTTTAACCGCACGCCCCTCCGCCGGTTCACCGGCCGGGTATAATGCCGGCGACGAACCCGTCTGCGACGATCGAACCCGCCGACCCCGTGACCGGGCGTCGGCACCCGTGACACCCTCCCCGGTTCGATCTCCCCACCCACGCCGAGACCGCCGGGGCGAGAGCCACCCCATGAACCTGCTCCTGGGCCTCGGACGGCTGTTCGCCGGGCCGATGCTCGAAGCCGCCCGGGTCGCACCCGCCGCCCACCCCTCGGGGACCGCCATGCAACTGGACGACGACCTGCTGCTGTCCGACGAACTGCCGCCGGAGGCGAAAGCCCTGCTCGAAGAAGCGGACCGGGCGATCCTGGCCGTGCGGCAGAAGACCGACCGGGCCGTCGCCGCGGTGCGGGCCGACGCCGACCGCCGCATCGAACAGATCAAGGCCGAGGCCGAGGCCGCCGTGACCGGCATCCAGACGGAGGCGGCGAAGGAGTTATCCCCCCTGCTCCGCGACACGTTCGCCCGGCTGAAGGCGATGCAGGGCGAGTTCCTGCGGCAGGGGCTGTTGGACGAGGCGCTGGCCGTGCGGAACCGCCTGCGGGGGATGCGGAGCGACCTGTTCGGGGTGCGGCCGGACCCCGGCAACCTGACCGAGTTCGGCGTGTCCGATGCCGGCAAGTGCGTGCTGTTCGAAGTGGTCGGCAGCACCGACGGCAGCATCTGGGGCACGGACGCGTACACCGGCGACTCGCGGCTGGCGGTGGCGGCGGTCCATTCCGGGGCGGTGCGGGTGGGCGAGCGGGCGCTGGTGCGGGTGACACTCATCGACGGCGGCGAGCGGACGTTCGACGGCAGCGAGCGGTACGGGGTTCGCAGCCTGGACTACGGCAACTACTCTCTCGGCTACCGGGTGGAGCGGGTGTAGCCCGTGTCGGTGTCGTCGCCGCGAGCCTGCGAGCGGAGCCAGCCACCCCGCTCGCAAGCTCGCGGCGACGACAAAAACCCGGTAGTGGCCTATCTAGTGTGACTGGTTGTATTGGTGGATGAAGAACCAGAGGGCGCCGAGGTGGTTCTCCAGGCACTTGGAGAAGG